>RFHG01000417.1 GCA_003696465.1 Gammaproteobacteria bacterium
ATCAGGTGCGCCTTGAGCAGCTCGAGCAGGGCGATGAAGGTGACCACAACGCCCTGGCGCCCTTCCTCGGGCGTGAACAGGGCATTGAACTCGATCATGTCGCGGCCCTGCAGGCGCTCGAGCACCTGGCTCATGCGCTCGCGCATCGACAGCGGCTCACGCTGGATGGCATGGCTGCTGAACATGTCGGCCCGGCGCATCACCTCGGCAAAGGCGAGCAGGATGTCCTTCAGATCGACCTCCGGCTCGGGTCGGCGCCGCTCGATGGGCGGGGGCTCGACACGCACCGGGAACAGGTCACGCTCCATGCGCGGCAGGGCATCCAGATCCTCGGCAGCCTGCTTGAAGCGCTCGTACTCCTGCAGCCGGCGTACCAGCTCTGCCCGAGGATCTTCCTCGTCACCCTCCTCTACCGGCCGCGGCAACAGCATGCGAGACTTGATCTCGGCCAGCATGGCGGCCATGACCAGATATTCCGCCGCAAGCTCCAGACGCAGCTCGCGCATGAGCTCGATGTACTGCATGTACTGGTGCGTGATCTCGGCGACCGGAATGTCGAGAATGTCGAGATTCTGCCGCTTGATGAGATAGAGCAGCAGATCGAGCGGCCCCTCGAAGGCCTCGAGGATAACCTCCAGCGCATCCGGCGGTATGTAGAGGTCCTCCGGTGGCGTGGCCAGCGGCTCGCCCCCGACCAGCGCGAAGGGCATCTCCTCCTGCTGCGGGCTGAAGGGGGGTGGCTGGCCGTTGTCCTGGGTCATGGCCTACTTGTACTCCAGGCCCATGGCCTCGCGCACCTCTTCCATGGTCTCGCGCGCAATCTCGCGGGCCCGTTCGCAGCCCTCGTTGATGATGCTGCGCACCGCCGAGGGATCTTCCTCGTATTCCCTGGCGCGTTCCCGGATCTGGCGCAGTTCGGCCTGTACCGCCTCGATGATCGGCTGCTTGCATTCGATGCACCCGATACCGGCCGAGCGACAGCCCTCCTGCACCCATTCACGGGTCTTCTCGTCCGAATACACCAGATGGAACTGCCATACCGGGCATTTTTCCGGGTCACCGGGATCAGTGCGGCGGACACGGGCCGGGTCGGTCGGCATGGTACGCAGCTTCTTTTCGACCTCTTCCGGCTCCTCGCGGAGGGAGATGGTATTGCCGTAGGACTTGGACATCTTCTGCCCGTCCAGGCCCGGCATCTTCGCCGCCTCGGTCAGCAGCGCCTGCGGTTCCGGCAGGATGATCTTGCCCGAGCCCTCCAGATAGCCAAACAGTCGCTCGCGGTCGCCAAGCGAGATGTTCTGCTGCGATTCCAGCATGGCCCGCGCCACCTCCAGGGCCTGGGCATCGCCCTGCTCCTGGTAGCGACGGCGCAGGTCCCGGTAGAGCTTGGCGTTCTTCTTGCCCATCTTGGTGATGGCGGCCTCGGCCTTTTCCTCGAAGCCCGGCTCGCGGCCATAGAGGTGGTTGAAGCGGCGCGCCACCTCCCGTGTCAGTTCGACATGCGCCACCTGGTCTTCGCCCACCGGGACCAGACCGGCGCGGTAGATGAGGATGTCGGCACTCTGCAGCAGCGGGTAGCCCAGAAAGCCATAGGTGGCCAGGTCACGCTCGCGCAGCTTTTCCTGCTGGTCCTTGTAGGTGGGTACCCGCTCCAGCCAACCCAGCGGGGTGATCATGCCCAGCAGGGTGAACAGCTCGGCATGCTCCGGCACGCGCGACTGGATGAACAGCCGGGCCGCCCCGGGGCTGACGCCGGCCGCGAGCCAGTCGATGACCATGTCCCATACATTCTCCGCCATGACCTGCGGTTCTTCGTAATGGGTGGTCAGGGCGTGCCAGTCGGCCACGAAGAAGAAGCATTCGTAGCTCTCCTGCAGCTTGACCCAATTCTTCAACACCCCGTGATAGTGCCCCAGATGCAGGCGCCCGGTGGGACGCATGCCGGAAACGACGCGGTTGTTGGCAGTGGCGGCAGTACTCAATGGAAGACCTCTCGATTCACAGTGGCAATCCGAACATTCGATGAATGAGGTGCATCAGGAACTGGTAGGGCGGACCCAGCATCATGCCCAAAATCCCGGTGGCCAACAAGGCCACCAGAATGAACAGCCCCCAGGGCTCGATCCGGTCCAGCAGGTCGCCCAGACGCGGGGGGACGAGCCCGGCCAGCACCCGCCCGCCATCCAGCGGCGGCACCGGCAACAGGTTGAGCACCATCAGAATCACATTGATTGCAATACCGGCCTGACCCATGTACACCAGCGGCAGGCCGACCCATTGCGAGTAGGGTACCAGCAGCAGGCCCAGCTTCATGATGACTGCCCAGCCGAGCGCCATCAGCAGGTTCGCGGTGGGGCCGGCCACTGCGACCAGCGCCATGTCACGGCGCGGATTGTGCAAATTGCGATAGTTGACCGGTACCGGCTTGGCCCAGCCGAACACGAAGCCGCCCAGCAACAGCAGGACCAGTGGTACCAGAATGGTCCCGACCGGATCGATGTGCTTGACGGGATTGAGAGTCAGGCGGCCCATCATCCAGGCGGTGGGGTCACCCAGCTGCCGGGCCACCCAGCCGTGGGCCACCTCGTGTACGGTAATGGCAAACAGTACCGGAATCGTCCAGATGGCGATCTGCTGCATCATGGTTCCCAGGTCCATCATTCCTCCCAGTCCACCGGTCCGGCCCCTTCGCGGACGACCTGAGGCACTTCCCCGGTCAAATCGATCACCGTGGTCGGTTCCAGGCCACCATAACCGCCATCGATGACGAGATCGACCTGATTGCCGATGAGGCTGTCGATCTCCCACGGATCGGTCAGCGGGAGGGATTCGCCCGGCAGGATCAGGGTGGTACTAATCAGGGGCTCACCGAGTGCATCGAGCAGGGCCTGGGCAATCCGGTTGTCGGGCACGCGCAGGCCAATGGTCTTGCGCTTGGGATGCCACAGCCTGCGCGGCACCTCATGGGTGGCCGGCAGGATAAAGGTGTAGGGCCCGGGCGTGAGGCGTTTCATGAGCCGGTAGGCGGTATTGTCCACCTTGGCATAGCGCGAGAGCTCCGACAGGTCGCGGCAGACCAGGGTCAGGTGATGGCGCTCATCCAGTCGCCGCACGCGGCGCAAGCGCTCGACCGCCTGCTTGTCATCGAGCCGGCAGCCCAGCGCATAGCCCGAATCCGTTGGATAGACGATGACACCGCCGGAGCGCACGGCCTCCGCCGCCTGCGCCACCAGCCGCGGCTGGGGATTGTCCGGGTGAATGGATATGACCTGAGCCATGCCTTGCTCCAATCGAAACGCGCTATTCTACACCCTATGCGACGGGAGGATGGGGGCGATTGCCTGCCTGGACAAGACATGACCGGGCCCGGAGTGAAGCAGCGCACGGAATGCACTGCCAGCCCTACCCTGCACCCGTGCTTTGCGCTAACATGGCCGCGCTTCACAGGTTCCACATGGAGGGAATCCGTGCTCTACGCCATCATCGCGGAAGACGCGCCCGGCAGCCTCGAGGCCCGACTGGCCAGCCGTCCCGCTCACCTGGCCCGCCTCGAGCAGTTGCGCGACGAAGGGCGCCTGGTGCTTGCCGGCCCACACCCGGCCATCGATGCCGAGGATCCCGGTCCCAACGGCTTTACCGGCAGCCTGGTTGTGGCCGAATTCCCCTCGCTGGAGGAGGCCCGGGCATGGGCCGAAGCCGACCCCTATCGCGAAGCCGGCGTCTATCAGCGCGTCACCGTGAAGCCCTTCCGTCTGGTCCTGCCGTGAACGGTCCGGACCGCAAGTCATCAAGCCACACAAAAAGGACGTAAAAGTCATGAAACGATATTCTGCACTGATGTTCTCGGGCCTGCTCGTGGCCGGCCTGCTGGGCGGCTGTAACCAGGGTGGCGAGCAAAAATCCGGCGCCACTGAAAAGGCTGCCCCGGCGGTCACCAGCGAAAAGGCAACCGACGAGCAGGCACTGGCCGTCGTCAATGGAGAGCCCATTACGCGCGAGGATGTAATGGCCTTCATTCAATACAAACAGCAGATCCAGCCCAACACCCCGATCAACCCGGGCCTGCTGGTCAACGAAATGATCAACACCAAACTGCTCGTGCAGGAGGCCGAGCGCAAGGGGCTGGAGCAGCGCGAGGACGTCCAGCGCCAGCTCCAGGTGCACCGTGCCGCAGTGCTGGTCAACGCCCTCGTCGGCGACTTCCTCAAGGGACTGGATCTCTCGGACGAGGAACTGCGCAAGGAGTACGAGGCCCAGATCTCCGGCATCGAGAAGCACGAGTACAAGGCCCGCCACATCCTGCTCAAGGACAAGGCCAAGGCCGAGCAGGTGCTCAAGGAACTCAAGCCCGATGGCAGCAACTTTGCCGAACTGGCAAAGAAATATTCCGAGGGCCCTTCCGGCAAGAATGGCGGTGACCTGGGGTGGTTTTCAGCCTCGTCGATGGTTCCCGAGTTCGGCGATGCGGTCAAGCACATGAAAAAGGGTGAAATCAGCAAACAGCCGGTCAAGAGCGAGTTCGGCTGGCACATCATCTGGCTGGAAGACGTGCGGGACACCCCGGTTCCCTCCTTCGAGGAATCCAGGGAACGCCTGAAGATGATCGTGGCACAGAAGAAGCTTCAGGAGCACATCGCCGAGCTGCGCGAAAAGGCAAAGATCGAGGTCCAGGGCATGCAGGCGCCTGCGCCCGCCACCCCGGCCCCGGCTTCAGAACCGGCTGCGGACAGCGCGGCACCGCAACCGCTGCCTGCCCCGGACGAACCAGTCAACCCGTAAACGACTTCGACTCCGGTGCCCTCCCGGGGCACCGGACATCCCGCCCATCGTCACGATGAGCGAGGAACTCAGGAGACAATCATGAAAATTGCGCCAAATACCCGCGTTACCCTGCATTACACCCTGAGCAACGCACAGGGCGAGATTCTGGAGAGCACAGAAGGGCGCGAACCCATCAGCTTTGTCCAGGGGCAGGAAGAGATGCTGCCCGGACTCGAGTCGGCACTCGAGGGCCACGAGGCAGGAGAACAAATCGAACTGAGTCTGGAGGCAGAGGATGCCTTCGGGGCACACGATCCGGATCTGGTCGAGGAAATCCCGCGCCAGATGTTCGAGGGTGTGGAGCACATCGAGCCGGGCATGCGCTTCCAGACCCGGCTCGAGGATGGTATCCAGATCGTGACCGTCACCCGGGTCGAGGAAGATGTGATCGAGGTCGACGGCAATCATCCCTTCGCCGGGCAGCAGGTCCATATCCGGGCCGAGATCGTGTCGGTCGAAGCGGCGGACTGAGCGCCAGGACGGAACGCACGCTCAATCCTTCCTGCGGCGCGCATCATCACCCTTGCGTACCGCAGGCCGGGGCCTGGACATGCGCGCCTGCGCGATCCGCGTGAGTCGCAGGGAATCGGCGAGCGACTCCGCATGCGCCTCCTCCAGCACCTCGGCCAGGCAGTCCCAACAGGTCTTCCTGTGCTTGTCCGTCATGTTGCCACCCTCCAGCCCTTCGGCGTCTGTACTCCAAACTCGTATTATCCCTCCCTGACTGGGAGACCCGCATTGATCCAGCGCAGGCGCAATGCAAAAAGGGGCCCGCAGGCCCCTTGCAAAGACACTACGTGGTGGATTCAGAGCGCGTCGATGACCTTGCGCAGCTTGGCCTGGACCTGCGTGGCGACCTCGCCCAGCGCGGGGTTGTCCACCGCCTGCATGGAGGCAATGGGATCGATGGCCGAGACCTGAACCCTGCCGGGCTCGAGTTCCTGCACGACCACGTTGCAGGGCAGCATGGCCCCGATCTCGGGCTCGGCCTGCAGCGCCTTGTGGGCAAAGCCCGGGTTGCAGGCGCCGAGGATCCGGTAGGGGCGGAAATCCACGTCGATCTTCTTCTTCAGGGTGGCCTTGACATCGATGTCGGTCAGCACCCCGAAGCCTTCCTCTTTCAATTGGGCGGTTACCCGCTCGATGGCCTCGTCCATGCCGGTATTGAGGGTCTTGCTGAAGGTATAGCTCATTTCTTGTCTCCCGGTAGTGAGTAAATGGGGTCAATCCGTTTCGACAACCGTACTTCAGACCGGCACGGATGCCGCCGGTTCCGCTCCGGCTTCCCGCGCCTCCTCGCGTTCCTGCTGCTGCAGTCGCCAGAGACGGGCATAGAGGCCATCGCGGGCAATCAGCTCGTCATGGGTCCCCTGCTCGATGATACGCCCCTCATCCATCACCAGGATGCGATCACTGTCCACGATGGTGGACAGGCGGTGGGCGATGGCCAGGGTGGTATGCCCTTCGGAAATGGAGCGGAGGGCCTCCAGGATCTGCTGCTCCGAATGCGAATCCAGCGACGAGGTCGCCTCGTCGAAGATGAGAATGGGCGGGTTCTTGAGGATGACCCGGGCAATGGCCACACGCTGTTTTTCGCCGCCCGAAAGCTTGAGGCCACGCTCGCCCACCACGGTGTCGTAGCCCTGTGGCAGGCTCATGATGAAGTCATGGATATTGGCCAGACGAGCAGCCCGCTCGACCTCTTCCCGTGAGGCATCCGGGCGCGCATAGGCAATGTTGTGGTAGATGGTGTCGTTGAAGAGCACCGCATCCTGCGGAACGATCCCGATCGCCCTGCGCAGGCTCTCCTGCCTCACCCCCCGGATGTCCTGCCCGTTGATGCAGATGCATCCCGAATCCACGTCATAGAACCGGAACAGCAGGCGGGCCAGGGTCGATTTGCCGGCCCCGGAGGGGCCAACGACCGCATACTTGCTCCCGGCCGGGACATGGAAGCTCACCCCCTTGAGGATCTCGCGATCTCGGTTGTACGAGAAGTACACGTTCTCGAAATGGATATCGGGATGAGACGCATCCAGCGGCACGGCATCGCTCGCATCCACGATTTCCTCCCGGGTATCGAGCAGATTGAAGATGCGATCCATGTCGACCAGCGCATAGCGCAGGGCCCGGTAGATGACCCCGAGGAAATTGAGCGGCATGAACAGCTGCAGCATGAGCGTATTGACCAGCACCAGGTCGCCCAGAGTCATCACCCCGGAGACCACGCCCTGTGCTGCCTGGAACATCAGCAGCGTCACCCCCACGGCAATGATCGCCCCCTGACCGAAATTGAGCAGGGACATCGAGTTCTGGCTGCGTACGGCAGCCTCCTCCCACCGTTCCAGGGTGCGATCGTAGCGTTCCAGCTCGTAACGCTCATTGTTGAAGTACTTGACCGTCTCGTAATTGATGAGCCCGTCGATGGCCTGCGTGTTGGCTTCGGAGTCGAGCCGGTTCATATCGTGGCGAAAGTGCATGCGCCAGTTGGTCACCCCCAGGGTAAAGGCAATATAGGCAAACACCGTGGCAAAGGTGATGACCGTAAACGAGACGGCATAGCCATGCAGCAGGATGAAGGCCACCAGCAGAAACTCGGCCGCGGTGGGAATGATGTTGAATACGAGATAATTGAGAATCGAGCTGATGCTCTGCGTACCTCGTTCCAGATCGCGCGAGATGGCCCCGGTGTTGCGCTCCAGATGGAAACGCAGCGAAAGACGGTAGAGATGTTCAAGCACCTGATGCGAGAGACAGCGCATGGCGTGGTAGCGCACACGCGCGAACAGGGCGTCGCGCAATTCATTGAACAGGGAGGAGGCAAGGCGCAGCCCACCGTAGGCCAGCAGCAGCACGACCGGCAGGACCAGCCGCCCCCCCTCGCCCCGATCCAGCGCATCGACAATGTGCTTGAGCACGACCGGCACCGCCACCAGGGCCAGCTTGGCCAGCACCAGACTGGCCAGGGCCATCAGCACCCGCCCACGATACTGCCAGATATAGGGCAGGACACGCCTCAGATTCTTCAGTTCCTGTCCGCGGATCTCGGGCGCTTCGGTACGTCTTGCCGCACTCTGACTCATGCAGGATTTACGTCCTTCGGGGTTGCATGTATCCAGGGCCCGGCCTACAGTCGGGCATCCTGGACTGGATAGCGCACTATAAAGAAAAAGCAGCCGATGAAAAATCCCCTTCCTTTCAAGGTCTTTGCCGCCTGTGCCCTGGGGCTGCTGATGATTTTGCCGGGTGCGCATGCCCGTGAGCCACGTCAGGTGGCCGTGCTCGAGGTTGCGCCGGAAACCCCGCAACTGCGGCTCGAACTGCCCGGCCGGGTGGTGGCGCCGGGTACCGTCGGTATCCGCACCGAAGAGGAGGGCCGGCTGTTGTCGGTCGCGGTCGAGGCCGGGGACCGGGTGGATGCGGGCGAGGAACTGGCACGTATCGACGATACCCTTCTGCGGGCCTCGCTGGACAAGGCCATCGCCAACCGGAAACAGGCAGAAATGGACCTCAAGCGGCAACTTGAGCTACGCAAGAGCCATGTGGCCACCGAAGACGAGGTCACTCGCGCCCGAACAGCCCTGCAGGTGGCCCAGGCCGAGGAGGCCGTCCTGCGCACCCGCATCGCGCGCACCCGCATTCGCGCCCCGTTTGCCGGCAGCGTGGTGCGCCGCATGGCCGAGCCGGGCACGGTGCTGGGTGCACGCGACGACCTCCTGCTGCTGCAACCGGCAACCGGACTGCGTGTCGAGACATGGATTCCGGTCCAATTGCTTCCCCTTGCCCGCCAGGCCCGGTGGACGCTGCAAGACGCCGCCGGCCAGCCCCTGGGCACGGCACGCCTCGAGTTTGGCGAACCCGCCGCGGCCGCCGAAAGCCAGACGGTGCACATCAGGCTCCTGCCGGGCAAATCGCTGTCGCTGGCGCCCGGCAGCCGGATTGCGATCGGCATGAGCGTCACGGCCCCGGCGGGCATCTGGCTGCCCCTCTCGGCCATCGGCGAAGACAGCCAGGGCCGTCATGTGATGATCGTCGACGCGGGCAAGGCAAGACGCGTGGCAGTGGAAACCGGCCCCACGATTTCCGGTAAGATGCTCGTGAGCCGGGGCCTGCAACCCGGTACCCGAGTGATCATCCGCGGCCTGGGCGGGCTGCACGAAGGAGATGCGGTGCGCATCCACGAGGAGGACGGCCATGAATGACGCGGAAGAAGAACGCATTTTCCGCCCCATCAACGAGCTCGAGATCCAGCTGCTCAGCGTCAAGGCGGGGCAGATCTCGCCCCGCGCCTTCATTACCTTTCTGTTCACGCAACAGGTCTATCTGCTCAGCTCCGAGCCGGTGGACATGATCCACCCCACCCTGGAACACGCCCTGTACATCTCGGACGACCAGCAGCCCACGCGCCTTGCCATTTTCAGCAGCCGCAAGCGGGCCGAGCCCTGGATCGAGGCCTTCCCGGCCTATGCCAACGGCGCCTGGATGCAGTTCACGGAGGTGCTGCAGCAGTGCCAGCCCGGCAGCGGCATCATGCTCAACCCCGGCCAGCCGGCCGGACTGGCCATCCCGCCGGAGGGAGTGACCGACCTCCGGCATGAACTCGGCCCCGGCTGATTCCGATCCATGCAGGCTTACAGGGGCGGCCTGGCCGACTGGTCGATCAGACACCCGGTGGGCGTGAGCATGATCGCCCTGGCGATCGTCGTGCTGGGGCTTGCGGCACTGCGCGGGCTCGGTATCGACCTGCTGCCGCACATCATCTATCCCGAGATCAGCGTGCGTGTCCTGCAGCCCGGGGTTCCCGCGCGCATCATGGAAGATCAGGTCACCCGCCAGCTTGAAGAACAACTCGCCATCACCGAACACGCCATTGCCGTCCAGTCGCGTACCAGCGAGGGACGCAGCGCCGTCGACCTGAGCTTCCCCTACGGTACCGACATGGACACCGCCCTGCGCGATGCCAGTACCCGGCTCGATCGGGCGCGTCGTTTCCTGCCGCAGGGGATCGAGCCCCCCATCATCTACAAGCGGGATCCTTCCCAGCGCCCGGTACTGGAGCTGATCCTGAGCAGCCAGACCCGTCCCATCTCCGACCTGCGCGACTGGGCCGACTACCGTTTCGGCAAGTGGTTCCTCAACCTGCCCGGCGTGGCTGCGACCGAGATCGGCGGCGCGCCACGCCATGCGTGGCAGGTGGAAATCGCCAACGACACCCTGCTGGCCAACCGGCTCGACATCCCGCGACTGCGCGGGATCCTGCAGCAGGCCAATCGCGACCAGCCGGGCGGCCGGCTCGACACGCCCAGCCGCGAACTGGCCAGCGAGGTCCGTGGCCGCTTCACTCGGCCCGAACACCTGCAGAACCTGCCCGTC
>RFHG01000418.1 GCA_003696465.1 Gammaproteobacteria bacterium
CGTACAGCGCAAACAAACACCCGACATCAGCCAGAGCGGGGGCATCCCCATGCAAATCAAACTCCATGAACGAGCTGAAGCAGCACCGTCCGGGCTGCCCGATGAGGAGCAGATCGAGCGCCTCAACGAAGCCACGTGGGCCCGCTCGATCGTGCTGCTGCAACAAGGCCAGGGGCGCGCGGCGGTGCCCCTGCCCCGCCTCGACGGCGCCGCCATCGTCTGGCCCGAAGGCAGCGACCTGGAATCGGTGGCCGCCGACCTGAAAGCGGCATTCCGGCCTGCCACCGCCCGGCCCTTCGACCTCGACCAGCCGGAAAACCTGATGATGCCCGACGGCATGCTGGTAGTCATGGTACTCGACACGGCCGACGCCCGCCTGGGGCGCCGCCTGGCCGAGCTGAGCCGGCAGCACGAGTTGGCGATCATCTACTTCGGCGATGTGGCGGGCCTGCGCCACCTGCCCACACGCGCCAGCCTGCTCTACGTGCCCGAACGCAATGCCACCACCGAGCGGATGGCACGCCAGATCCTGCTGGGCCAACGCCCGGCGCTGGGGCGCCTGCCCCTCGATGCCGGCGGCCGCTTCCCCCAGGGGACGGGCCACCGCACCCACGCCACGCGCCTCAACTACACGCTGCCCGAGGCAGTCGGCATCGACCCGGAAGCCCTGTCCGCCCTCGACGAAGTGGCCGACGAGCTGATCCGTGCCCGCGCGGCCCCTGGCTGCGAGCTGCTGGTGGCCGTGGGCGGCCACATCGTCTGGCACAAGGCGTGGGGCCACCTGACCTACGAGGCAAAGGAACCGCTGCGCACCCACCACCTCTTCGACCTGGCATCGGTGACCAAGGTGGCCGCCACCACGCTGGCCGTGATGCGCCTGTACGAGCAGGGCCAGATCGCGCTCGACGCGCCCGTGCAGCAATACATCGCAGAGGCGGCCGGCACGCCTGTGGGACGCATCCCCCTGCGCCGCCTGCTCAACCACTCGTCCAGCCTGCAGGCCAACATGCCCATCGTGCCCTACGTGCGCGGCGACGACCTGGCCATCGATTCGTGTACGGGCTGGTACTGCCGCGGGCCCGACAGCCGGCACGACCTGCAGATCGCTCCCGGACTCTTTTTCGACAGCCGCCAGCAG
>RFHG01000419.1 GCA_003696465.1 Gammaproteobacteria bacterium
CAACAGCGGCCTGCATGCCATCGCCGTCACCCCTGCCGGGCTGGTCGGCGCCGCCGATCCCCGGCGCGAGGGGGTGGCGCTCGGGCGCTGATTGTCTGCCGCGTGACAGTCTGGCGGTACGCCTGTGTGCCATACTGGATCTGTCTGAAGGACAGAAACGGAGGTGGCCGATGCGATGGCTGATTCTGATGCTGCTGCTGGTCCTGTCCGGGGTTGCGCTGGCCGCCTGGGATAAACGCAATGCCCTGATCGATACCTCGCGGATCGTGTCCGGCGGGCCGCCCAAAGACGGTATCCCCGCCCTGACCGATCCGGAATTCATCCCGGGTGCGCGCGCCTCCTTCATGCGCCCGGACGAGCAGGTACTTGGCGTGGTGGCCAACGGGGTTGCCAAGGCCTATCCGACCCGCATCCTCTCCTGGCACGAACTGGTCAACGACCGCTTCGGCGGCCTGCCGGTGCTGGTAAGCTGGTGACCGCT
Organism: Gammaproteobacteria bacterium; assembly: GCA_003696465.1. Lineage (GTDB taxonomy): Bacteria > Pseudomonadota > Gammaproteobacteria > J044 > J044 > J044. The sequence goes on from RFHG01000419.1 coordinate 482, forward strand.
GGCCTACGCGGGAATCGTGTATTCCCGTCAGGTTCGCGGAAAGACCTTCACTTTCGGTGTCTCCGGACTGCTCTACAAGAGCAATGTGCTCATGTATGACCGGCAGACCGAGTCGCTCTGGTCGCAGATCGAGCGGCGCGCGGTGACAGGCGTCATGAGTGGCGCCCGACTCGATGTGCTCTCTTCCACCCTGACCAGCTGGCGACGCTGGCTGGAGCTCCATCCGGATACCCTGGTGCTGACAGCGAATACAGGCTACAGCCGGGACTACAGCCGCGATCCCTACGAAGACTACTACCGCAGCCGCCACGGGCTGTTCGGCCTGTTCCGCGGCGGCCCCGGTGAAGAGGCGAAAATGCTGGTTGCCGGTGTTGCCGACAGTGGTATCGAACTGGCCGTTCAGGTCGAGCTGCTGCGCAGGCAGGGGCTCTGGCGGCAGACCCTGTCCGGGCGCAGGGTGGAATTGAGGCTGGATGCACGGGATGAATCGATTTCAGCGACGGTCGATGGCCGGACGGTGCCGACGGTCGTGACCTACTGGTTCGTCTGGAAGGATTTTTATCCCGGCAGCAGGCTGATGAAAGACGGAGAGACGGACTAGGTAGGTGGTTCGGTTTCAGGTGACTGCAGCTCGAAATCGACCCGGTCCTGGCGTGGACGGCGCAGCCAGACCCAGCGGCCGACCTCTTCGACAGCCAGCTGTCGGTAGCTCGGCCGCACACCGGGCTGGTCGACCATCCTTTCTTTGACCTGCGGGTGCTGCAGCAGGCGCGCGAGGGCGATCTTGTAGGCCTGCTCTGGGCTGTCCGCGGCAACAAAGCACTCGGCGCGCAGGCTGAATGGCGCGTGATCGCCGTCGAAGTCGAGCAGCAGGTCAGTCCCTTCGATTTCCAGCCGGTAGCGTTTCACGCCTGTGCCCCCTGCCAGCGTATGACCGAAACCAGCTTGAGCACCTCTGCTACCAGGCAGACCAGCACCACCAGCGCCACCGGTGGGGTGCCGGTCAGGCGCGTCAGCCAGAAAAAGGCGTAGACCGACGGCACGACCAGCAACAGCCGGAAAGGGGTCTGCAGGTAGACCAGAACCGCGGCGGCACGTTTGCGGCGCAGCAGCAAAAGAGCGCTGACGGCGATGGAGAGGTAGAGGGCAAGCGCCAAGCCGGCGCC
>RFHG01000063.1 GCA_003696465.1 Gammaproteobacteria bacterium
ATTGCGGACAACCATTGTCTCCAAGTGCTACGGCGCCAGCAGCGCTATGCCCAGGTAAGGCCGTTCGACGAGGTCATGGAAATGTGGGAACAGGTCGATGTCGACGAGCAACCAGCCTATGCTGACGACTCACAACGGGTCGTTACTGAGTTAATGGCCAAGCTCTCGCCCGCGGCAAGAGAGGCGCTCGCACTGCGTTATTGGGGGGAGCTGAGTTTCGAGGACATCGCGAGAGTATTGGGTGTGGGGGTGAGCGCCAGCAAGATGAGGGTTCGGCGCGCACTGGAGGCGGCGAAGGAACAGCTGGAGAATGAGTATGACGCAGAGGGCGATCTGCATTCGCCGGCGTTATGCGGGCGGGAGATCCTAAGCTTGTGCGCCTAGCATGGCCGTGCCAAGCGGAGATAACGGCCGGTTGGGTTCCGTCTGTCGGGCCACACCGAACAGGGCCAGAGGTGCCTCCTCCTTATCCATTGATCTTTCTCCCGCCGTGCAGGCGTGATGGTCACCATGTCATGCCGGCGGAGGAAAGCGACCCATCGTGGCGTCTGGATCGTCCTGATTGAGATCCTGCCATTCGCCGCTGTGAGTGGCAGGAGCATACAAAGCGAGTGACAAGTTGCATAACTATCGGAAAGAGAAAGGGTGGTACACGGATTGCAAATCCGTGGACCTCGGTTCGACTCCGGGCTCGGCCTCCATCTCTTCTTACGATAATTCAAAAGGATGCATTAGCCCATCTTTGTCAGCGCCCCCGAGCGACACCCTCAGATTTCCCGCCAATCGATCGGTAACTGACTGATCTGTCGTGTCGGGAGGGACGAATTTCGTAATGTAGTGCCATAATATGCGCAACACCCCTTGGCAAGGCCCGCCCGATGCGCTAGCGTCGCGGGCATGTACATCCGACGCACCCAGACCCGCAACACCGCTTCCGGTGAGCGCTACTACACCTACCGCCTCGTCGAGTCCAAGCGGATTGGGGGCAAGGTCAAGCAGATCACTCGGCTGAACCTCGGTCGCCACTTCGATGTCAAGCAGGAGCACTGGCCAGTGCTGTGCGCGCGCATCGATGAGTTGCTGCGGGGCCAGGCGTCGCTGGTGGCGGTGGACTGTCCGGCCTCGGTGGAGCGCCATGCCCAGCGGATCGCCGCGCAGTTGCTGGCTCGGGAGCCAGCATCTTCCCAAGCCGCCCCGGCTTCTCCCTCGGGCGCCGAAACCCGCAAAGGCAGCGGAGATATCCAGCGGGTGGATGTGGACTCGATGGCCCTGGTCCGCCCGCGCACGGTGGGGGTCGAGTCCCTGGCCCTGTGGGCCATGGAACAGGTGGATTTTGCCGGGCTTTTGGCCTCGCTGGGGCTGACCGGGCCCCAACGGGCGGCGGCCATCGGTTCGATCATTGGCCGCATGGCGGCGCCTGGCTCGGAGCGCGCCACGCATCGCTGGCTGGACGAGCACAGCGGCCTGGGCGAGCTGCTGGACGTGGACTACAGCGCCATGGGGTTGTCCGCCCTGTACCGCGCCTCCGACCGCCTGCTGGCCCACAAGGGCGCGCTGGAAGCGGCGCTGTTCGAGCGGCTGAGCGACCTGTTCGGCCTGTCCACCACCGTCACCCTGTACGATCTGACCAACAGCTACTTCGAGGGGGAGATGGCCTCCAACCCCAAGGCCCAGCGAGGCCACTCGAAGGAGAAGCGTAGCGACTGTCCCCTGGTGACCCTGGGCCTGGTGCTGGACGGCAGTGGCTTTGTGCGCCGCTCCGAGGTCTTCGAGGGCAATGTCAGCGAGGGGCAGACCCTCGAGGAGATGCTGGAAGGGTTGGGCGCACCGGCAAATGCCCTGGTGATCATGGACCGGGGGGTGGCCACCGAGGCCAACCTGGCCTGGCTGAAGGAGAAGGGCTATCGCTACCTGGTGGTCAGTCGGGAACGGACACGCCACTTCGATCCCGAACGGGCCATTTGTATCCAGAACGCCGCCGGCGAGTCGCTGCAACTGGAGAAGGTGTTCTCCGAGGACGGCGAAGAGGTGCGGCTCTACTGCCACAGCGAGCGCCGGGCCAGGAAGGAAGAAGCGATCAACGAACGCTTTGCACAGCGCTTCGAACAGGCCCTGGACAAGATCGCCGAAGGGTTGTCCAAGCCCCGCACCACCAAGCGCCTCGACAAGCTGTGGGAGCGCATTGGCCGGCTCAAGGAAAAGTCCCGTGGGGTCGCCCAGCACTACGAGATCGAGTTGATCCCCGACGAGCAGGGCGAGAGGGCCGTGGCACTGCGCTACAGCCGTCAGCCGGTTGCAGGCGGTTCCCTGACCCATCCGGGCGTCTATTGTCTGCGCTCGAGCGAGACCGACTGGGACGAGGAGCGCCTGTGGCGCACCTATATCACCCTGACCGACCTCGAGGCGGTGTTCCGCAGCCTCAAGTCGGAGCTGGGCCTGCGACCGATCTTCCACCACAAGGAAGAGCGGGTCGATGGCCACC
>RFHG01000420.1 GCA_003696465.1 Gammaproteobacteria bacterium
CCCCTACCCTCGTAGAATATAACTCAATATGAGTTAGGTCACACTGAGATTAAGTAATGAAATCAGTGGAATGCAGACCCTAAAAGTAGCCATAGCTAGGAGGAATTAACTGGTGAAAAGCAAGAGGGAGAGTTGAAAGGATAAGCGAAAGCAAAGTTACTGTTTAAATTGCCTGATTCTACCAAAAAGCCAAATTATTCCTGATAGGCTTTGACCAAAAGGTGAGTAGGTGGCTTGAGTGTTTGACGTTCACTCAATAGTTAGAACACAAATCCTACCGTGAAAGAGGTAACTATCCACATCAACTTGATAACTTTAAGCGATACAACAGGGTAAACCCTACAAGGTCTAATGATGGTCGAATCATTAGTTAAGTCTAAGGTAACAAAGACCGAATCCCTTGGAGGGCAAAGGATGAAGGAAAAAGCGAATGTCTGGGGTAATGCCCAAGATAGAGGTTCAAGATTTGCCTCTGAGCGAAAGCAAAAGCAAACTTCCTTTGGGTCATATACGAAATAGAACACGAAGTAAGAAATCGAACAAGCATGAGAAGTTGGATACTCTACCGAGTAAATGGACAGGCGGAACAGCTAGTAGATTGGAGTCAGGTCAACTGGGTGAAAGTCTACAAACTGATTAGAAATCTACAACGTCGGATATTTCGTGCCAGAAAACTTGGTCAATGGAAGCAACTACGAAGGTTGCAGAAACTGTTGTTAAAAAGTTACGCAAACTTACTAGAATCTGTAAGACGAATTACTCAAGACAATCAGGGCAAAAACACACCTGGAGTAGATAAGGAGGTCATCAAAACTCCAGAAGATAGAGTAAAACTTGTCATCAACTGGGAAATGCCTAAAGCATACCCCACAAGAAGGGTATTCATACCCAAAGCAAATGGCAAGAAACGTCCTCTCGGTATTCCAACCATGAGAGATAGAGTCGCACAGAATATAGTTAAGAACTATCTAGAACCCGAATGGGAAGCAGTCTTTGAACCAAATAGCTATGGCTTTAGGGCAGGTAGAAACTGTCATGATGCCATAACACAGGTACATAAGAGACTGCATGGAAAGAAAGGTTTCGATAGATGGGTTTTAGATGCTGATATTAAAGGATGCTTCGATAATCTCGCCCATGATTCCATCTTAAGAGCAATTAAATCTGTACCACGTGGAGATTTAATTCAAGATTGGATGAAAGCTGGATACGTTTACGAGGGAATACTAAATCCTTCAGAGACAGGAACACCTCAAGGTGGCGTATGTTCGCCGTTACTATCCAATATTGGATTACACGGACTTGAAGAGTTCGTTAAGAACTACAACAAAAAGATGGGCATAATTCGTTACGCAGATGACTTTATCATCACTGCTAAAAGCAGAAAAGAACTTGAGGAAATTATACCAGCAATTAAACAATGGTTACTCGAACGTGGACTTGAACTCAGTGAAGAAAAAACCAAACTCAGACACATAGATGAAGGCTTTAACTTTTTAGGATTCAACGCGAGGCATTACGCAGGCAAACTGCTAATTAAGCCACAAAAAGAAAAAGTCCTATCCTTCTGTAAAAAGATAGGTAGGATTATCCAGAAGATGGCTACAGTCAAGCAAGAAGCTCTAATCAGAAAGCTCAATCCTATACTCAGAGGTTTTGCTAACTACTACCAGGGAGCAGTTAGTAAAGAAATCTTTGGATATATCAAAACTAGAGTTTGGCAATACCTCTGGAATTGGTGCAAGCGTAGACACCTAAAAAGAAGACTAAAATGGGTTAAAGACAAATACTTCCGAAGAATACGAGGAATGGACTGGACATTCTGTTGTGATGTAAAAAACAGAAAAGGTAGAAATAAGCCTCTTTGTCTCTACAACATACACAGAACCCCAATCATACGTCATATCAAAGTTAAAGGAACAGCTAGTCCCTTTGATGGTAAATTAACGGAATATTGGGAAAAACGCCGAACTCAATTAGGCAAATCACAATGGGCAAAAGGGAGTAAATACCAACAAGTAGCCAAACAACAAAACTGGAAATGCTCAAATTGTAGGCAATCTCTATTCAACGGAGAGGATATCGAAACCCATCACATAGTTCCTGTGAAAGACGGTGGCTCAGACGATGCTGAGAACTTAATCCACTTACACAGTGCGTGTCATAAACAGGAGCATAATAAACCCAAGTTAAAGGCTTGAAGTATGGCTTGAGCCGTATGATTAGAAATAGTCACGTACGGTTCTTAGGGGAGGGGCGAGTGGTGACACTCAAACCTTACCCGCCA
>RFHG01000421.1 GCA_003696465.1 Gammaproteobacteria bacterium
GCCCTCGGCTGCGACCACCTGACACCCCAGCAGACGACCGCTGCCCGCTTCGGCCACCAGCTTGATGAAGCCGCGGGTGTCGAAATTGGCCAGTGCCCGGGGCACGCTGTCGAGGTCGAGCCGGCGGGTTTCCACCTTGAGTCCGGCCTTTGCGGCCATGCGCGTATCCATGCCCACGGTGGCCACCGCCGGCTCGGTGAAGACCACGGCCGGCATGGCCGAGAGATCCAGCCGGGCATCGCCGCCGGTCATGTTGATGGCGGCACGGGTCCCTGCGGCGGCCGCCACATACACATACTGGGGCAGGGTGGTGCAGTCGCCGGCGGCATAGATGTGCGGCTGGCTGGTGCAGAGGCGTTCATCGACCCGGATTCGCCCGGCGGGGTCGGTTTCCACGCCCGCCTTCTCCAGACCGAGACGATCCGTGTTGGCGCGCCGCCCGGTGGCCACCAGCAGGCGATCGCATTCGATGTGCTCGCCATCAGGCAAGTGCACATGGAAGTTGCGGCCGTCATGGGCCACGGATTCAGGCACCGTGTGCAGATGCAGGGCCATGCCTTCCTCCTCCAGCAGCTCGGCCAGCAGGGCGCCGATTTCCGGATCTTCGCGCGAGAGTAAGGTACTGCGTGCCAGCAGGGTCACCCGGCTGCCCAGCCGCAGGAAGGCCTGGGCCAATTCCAGCGCCACCACCGAACCGCCGAGCACGACCAGGTGCTCGGGCGCGCTTTCTGTGGCAAGCGCTTCGGTCGAGCTCCACCAGGGGGTGTCCGCCAGGCCGGGAATTTCCGGCAACGCCGGGCGGGCACCGGTGGCAATCAGGATGCGGTCGGGCTCAAGTACCTGACTGTGGCCGCCTTCACCGGTGATCTCCAGTCTGTGCGCGTCGAGAAAGCGGGCCTCGCCGCGGAGCAGTGCAATCTCCGGGTGCTGCTCAAGAATGGATTCGTACTTGGCGTGGCGCAGTTCTTCAACCCGGGCCTGCTGTTGCGCCAGCAGGGCCGGGCGGTCGATGTTGCCCCTGCAGCGGGGCAGGCCCCGGAACGGGTGTTGCGACTGCAGGTGGGCGATATGCGCTGCCCGAATCAGGATCTTGGAGGGCACGCAGCCGATATTGACGCAGGTTCCGCCGATGACCGGGGCCCGTTCTACCAGCGTGACCCGGGCACCTCGGCCCGTGGCCTCGATCGCGGCGGCAAAGGCCGCAGAACCGGTACCGATGATGGCGATATGGGGTTTTTCAGTGTCAAGGCTCGCCGTGGCGTCTTCGGCGATTTCGGCCTGGTAGCCGAGGCCGCGTATCTTTGCCAGGATACCGTCCACATCGAGGCTGGCGCCCTGAACCGTTCCACGGCCTGAGGGGTAGTCCACTCGCGCTTCGGCCACACCCGGCAATTCGAGCACTGCCGACTCGATGCTGCGGGCACAATGGTCACAGGTCATCCCGCGGATGACCAGGTCGAGGGTCTGCATGGCACGGCTCCTTTACGGTTTGCCCTGTCGGAGAGTGTGGGGCCGTACCATGGTCTGGTGTCAAGCCGGGTCTGCGGAAAACTCGTCCACGGCCTCCAGCAGGGGCGTCATGTACATATAGGCCGGGCCTCCATGCATGATCACGGCCATGAATCCGGCCTCGACGATTTCCTCCCGGCTTGCTCCCGCCTTCAGGGCCTGGTCGACGTGAAAGGCGATGCACCATTCGCACTGTGCAGCCACGGCCAGCCCCACGTTGATGAGTTCCTTCTGCCGAAGATCAAGGGCCGCGCCGCCTTCTGCCCGCTTGAGAAAGTTGAGAAATCCTTCGGTTTCCAGCGGAAAGTCGTGTTCAAGCCGGCGGGTGAGGCTGGCCACATCGTGCAGCTTGTCCTTCATGTGGCCCATCGGTTTCCTCCGGTGGTTACGCGCGTGCGGGTGGATTTTTGCATCACGCACGCAGATGTTTCATGCCCTGGATCAAGAACACCTATGATATTGCAATTGACATATATGGATATGCATATATAATGATTTCAAAACTGCGGAGACGTATCCATGTTCGAGGACCCTGCACAACTGCACCGCGCGCTGTCCGATTCCACCCGTCTGCGCCTGGTGGCGCTGCTGGATGGAGAAGGCGAACTCTGTGTCTGCGAGCTGGTTCATGCCCTGGACATGATCCAGCCGCGCATTTCGCGCCACCTTGCCCTGCTGCGGGATCAGGGTGTGCTGCGTACCCGCCGGAGTGGCCAGTGGGTGCTCTATCGGCTGAACGAGGAGCTGCCCGAGTGGGCCCGGCAGGTCATTGCCCTCACGGCTGCCGCCATGCGCGAGACCGAGGAGGGCAAGGCCGACAGGGCTCGCCTGTCCGGGATGCAGGAACGCCCTTCCCAGTATTGCTGTGCCTGACGGCATGTGTAACCGATCGATGCAAAAGGTGCTTCATCAATGAATCAGACCGTGAACCTGTTGTTCGTGTGCACCGGAAACTCCTGCCGTTCGCAGATGGCCGAGGGCTGGGCCAGGGCACTTGGAGGGAGCCGGGTGTCCGTTGCCTCGGCCGGCATCGAGGCCCATGGCAAGAATCCCCGTGCCATTGCCGTGATGCGCGAGGCCGGCATCGACATCAGTGGGCAGGAATCGACCCGACTGACCGGGCAGATGCTGGAACAGGCTGATGTGGTCGTCACCGTATGCGGTCACGCCGATGAGCATTGTCCGGTGCTGCCGCCGGGTACACGCAAGGAGCACTGGCCCCTGAGTGATCCGGCCAGGGCAGAGGGTGAAGAGGGCGCCATCATGGATGTTTTCCGCGCCACCCGGGACGAGATCCGGCAGCACGTGACCGACCTTCTGCAGCGCCTGGACATACCCCTTGAATCAAAACCGGCTGGCCAGACGGCCCGGTCAAAGGAGGAAGCAACCCATGTTTGACTGGCTGGCCAATGTCGTTACCTATCAGTGGCTCGGACTCGAGCCGGGTACCCATGCGGGTGAGGCAGTACATTTCTTCATTCAGGACACCACCAAGATCTTCTTCCTGCTGGTGGTGGTGATCTATGTCATGGGCCTGCTGCGCGCCCTGCTCAGTCCCGAGCGCGTGCGCGACTATGTGCGCGGCAAGCCGAAGTGGCTGGCGCGTCTCATGGCCATTGTGCTGGGTGCCATCACACCCTTCTGCTCCTGCTCCTCGGTGCCGCTGTTCATCGGCTTTGTCGAGGCGGGCATCCCGCTGGGCGTGACCTTCTCCTTCCTCATCGCCAGCCCCATGATCAATGAAGTGGCCGTGGTGATTCTGCTGGGCATTCTGGGCTGGAAGCTCACGGTGCTCTATGTCCTGGCCGGCCTGACCGTGGCCTGGTTCGGCGGCATCATCATGGAGTGGTTTCGCCCGGCCCGCTGGGTCGAGGACTATGTGTGGAAGATTCACATGGGCGAGACGCCGCAGGTGGAGATGGACACCTCCCTGCGTGGCCGCCATGAGTTCGCCCTGCGCGAAGTGAAGGAAATCCTGGGCCGCATCTGGAAATGGGTGATCATCGGTATTGCCGTGGGCGCCCTGTTCCATGGCTACGTGCCTCAGGAATGGGTGGTGAAGAATCTGGGCGGAGAAGGCCACTGGTGGTCGGTCCCGCTGGCGGTTCTGCTCGGCATCCCGCTTTATTCAAATGCGACCGGCGTGATCCCCGTTGCCGAAGCGATGCTCAACAAGGGCGTACCGATTGGCACCACGCTGGCACTGATGATGAGCATCGCGGCGCTTTCCCTGCCCGAGATGCTGATCCTGCGCAAGGTCATCCGCTGGCCGGCCCTGGCCATCTATGCCGGCGTACTGGGTGTGGCCTTTACCCTGGTGGGCTGGGGCTTCAATGCCCTCGGCGCCTGAACAACCGAAACCTTTCGAGGAGGAACGACACCATGAGTACTCAGGATAATCAGCCGGCGCTGCACGGCGCCATTGTCTCCATGGTCTCGCTGGCGGCGGGTATTGCCAGCAACCACCCCCGCATGGGGCTGTGCCAGGTGGAAAGGCTGGTCGGCCTGGGCATCCCCCGGCACCAGATCGAGGCGGTGATCGAGATTGCGCGTCATATCCGCGACGAGGCCAGTGAACAGCTCGATGCCCGGTTCAACGAGGCATGGCAGGAGCTGGCACCCGTGGAAGAGGGAGGTTGTTGTTCGGGCAGTGAGGAGTCCGCCACGTCTTCCTGCTGTGGTGGTGCGGAGCCGGCCAGGAAAGAACAGACCGCTCCCGAGGGCGAGGCCTGCTGTACACCCACCCCGAGTGGGCAACCCTGTTGCTGATCCAGACTGAAACCTGAAAGAGGAATCGCCATGAAAGAGATCAAGGTACTGGGCACGGGCTGTGCCAACTGCAAGGCCACCCTGAAGCTGATCGAGGAGGCCGCCCGCGAAAGAGGGGTTGAGGTCAAGCTCGACAAGGTGGAAGACATCGGCCAGATCATGTCCTACGGTGTCATGTCCACCCCTGGGGTGGTGATCGATGGCAAGGTGGTGCATGCCGGTGGGGTTCCCGATCGCAAGACCGTGGCCTCCTGGCTGGAGGGCTGATTGCACGCCCACCGATGCCCAGGGAGGGGCTGGTTCGGCCAAGCATGCCGAGGTGCCAAGCATTGCACACTGCAAGGTATCATATTTTGATACCTTGTGGGCAACAAGATACACCATTTTTCATAATCGTTTCTTGAAGAGCGCCTTTGGTCAAGACTGAGCCCCGTCCACACATTCACCAGGGGGTCAGTCATGTTCAAGTCCGTGTTGCGCGCGATCCTGCGCCGCCTGTACCGCATCGAGATCGAGGGGGAGGCGTATCTGCACCAGATCGACGAGCGGATGCTCGTGGTCTCGAACCATACCTCGTTGCTGGATGCGGTCCTGCTGTATGCCTTTTTGCCGGTGCGGGCCACCTTTGCCATCGATACCTGGGTGGCCGGGAGCTGGATGGGGCGGATCGGCCGGCGTTTTGCCCGTCTGTTCCCGATGGATCCGGCCAATCCCCTGGCCATGCGGGGACTCATCCGCCATGTGGAGCAGGGCGGGTGCGTGGTGATCTTCCCGGAGGGGCGGATCACCGTAACCGGGGCAATGATGAAGGTCTACAGCGGCCCGGGACTGGTGGCCGTTCGCACGCGTACCATGGTCCTGCCGGTGCACATCGAGGGCGCCCAGTACACGCCGTTTTCCCGCGTCGGCGGACGGGCCCCGCGGCGCTGGTTTCCGAAGATCAAGCTGCATGTCCATCCGCCCCGCTGTCTGGTAGTAGACCCCGAGCTGCGTGGCCGAAGCCGGCGCCTGCAGGCCGGCCGGCGCCTGTCCGAACTGATGTCGGAAATGACCTTCGAGAGCCAGGATCATGACCGCACCCTGGTCGATCGCCTGCTCGAGGCGCGCCGCCTGGTGGGTGGCCGCCATGTGGTGCTGGAGGATGCTGCCCGTACCCCACTTGACTACGATGCCCTGCTCACGCGGGCCAGCGTGCTTGGCCGGATACTTGCACCACGTTTGCCCCAAGGCGTTCCTGTTGGGGTCATGCTGCCGGGCAGCCTGGCTGCTGCCACCACATTCTGGGCATTGCAGCTCGAGGGCCGCGTGCCAGCCATACTGAACTACACAGCGGGCCTGCAAGGGCTGAGGGCCGCCTGCGAGACGGCAAGGCTGACGACACTGATCACCTCGCGTCAGTTCGTGGCCAAAGCCCGTCTTGAAGAAGTTGTCGAGGGTCTGGCCGGACATGTCGAAGTGATCTATCTGGAAGATGTGGCCAAAGACATTCGCTGGTACCAGCGTGTCGGTGGGTGGATCCGGGCCCACTTCGATACCATGCTGCGGACGCGGCAGGTCGCTGATGCCGCACAACCGGCGGTAGTGCTGTTTACCTCCGGTTCCGAGGGGATGCCGAAGGGCGTGGTACTTTCGCACCGGAACCTCGGTGCCAATATCGATCAGCTTGCCTCAAGAATCGATTTCAATATCCAGGATGTGGCACTCAATGCCCTGCCGCTGTTCCACTCCTTTGGCCTGACTGCGGGCATGCTGCTGCCGGTGACATCGGGTGTTCGTACCTTCCTCTATCCCTCGCCCCTGCACTACCGGGCAGTGCCGGAGATTGCCTACGATATCAACGCCACCATCCTTTTTGGCACCAATACCTTCCTGGCCGGTTACGCGCGTCATGCCGACCCCTACGATTTCTTCAGCCTGCGCTATGTCTTTGCCGGTGCCGAGCGCCTGCAGGAATCGGTGCGGCGGACCTGGGCAGACCGTTTCGGCGTGCGCGTGCTGGAGGGCTACGGGGCCACCGAGACCAGCCCGGTCCTGGCCGGCAACACCCCGCTGGCGAACCGGCCGGGCACGGTGGGGCAACTGATGCCGGGCATGGAGGCACGTCTGTTGCCGGTTCCGGGCATGGACCCGCAGGAAGGGCAGCGCCTGCTGGTACGCGGCCCGAACGTGATGATGAGCTATCTGCTGCATGATCGCCCCGGGCTTTTGGTGCCTCCATCAGCCGAACCGGGACCCGGCTGGTACGACACCGGCGATATCGTCACCTTCGACGAGGACGGTTTCATTACCATCCGCGGAAGGGCCAGGCGCTTTGCCAAGGTGGCCGGGGAGATGGTCTCGCTGGCCTCGGTCGAGGCCCTGGCCAGCCAGACATGGCCGGAGGCACTGCATGCGGCCGTGGCCCTGCCCGATGGACGCAAGGGCGAACAGATCGTGCTGCTGACCACGGCCCCGCAGGCGGATCGTGCAGCACTCAAGCAGGCAGCCCGTGCGGCCGGGGTGCCGGAGATTGCCCTGCCGCGCCGACTGCAGATCATCCCCCGAATGCCGGTGCTGGGTACCGGCAAAATCGACCATCAGGCGGCCCGGCGCCTTGCCGAGGAGGCGGTGGCATGAAGGGGGATGTCCGTCGGGTTCTTCTGACACAGTTCCTCAGTGCACTGGCAGACAACGCGATGCTGTTTGCCGTGGTAACACTGGTGTTGCAGCGCAACATGCCGGCCTGGTATGTGCCGGCTCTGCAGGCTGCCTTTCTGCTCGCCTATGTGATCGGTGCCCCCTGGGTGGGGCGGCTGGCCGATGCCTGGCCCAAGCGGCGCGTCCTGTGGCTGGCGAATCTGCTCAAGCTGGGTGGTGTGGGGCTGATGCTGATGGGCGCGGAGCCCCTGCTGGCCTATGCGGTTGTGGGGGCGGGAGCCGCCCTGTACAGCCCCGCCAAGTACGGCATCCTGCCGGAGCTGGTGGACAGAAAGGCCCTGTTGCGTGCCAACGGCTGGATCGAGGCAGCCACCATTTTGGCCATCCTTGGCGGCACCTGGTTCGGCGCCCTGCTGGCGCAGGCCTCGATGGTGTATGCATTGCTGCTGATTGGCGGGCTTTATCTGGCCTCCATCCGGGCGGCCATGCGTCTGCGGCACGACCATGTTGCCGGCGTCGAAAACGGCAATGGCCTGCTACGGTTTGGTCAGCAGATGCGGCTTCTGCTGGCAACCCCACGAGCCCGCTTTGCCACTTTGGGCGTGAGCCTGTTCTGGGGCGCTGCCACCATCCTGCGCGTGGCTCTGGTGGCCTGGGCCCCTGCGGTGCTCTATCTCACCGACAGCCCGTCGATTGCCCTGCTGAGCCTGTTCGTGGCAGTGGGCATTGCCATCGGTGCACTGCTGGCACCGCGCCTGATTCCACCGGGACGATTGCGACGCGCACGCATGGCCGCCTATGCCATGGGCGGACTGATCATCCTGTTGGCTATCCAGCAGGGGCTCGCCGGGGCACGCCTGATGCTGTTCCTGGCTGGCGTGGCCGGTGGCCTGTTTGTGGTTCCAATCAATGCCGCCCTGCAGGAAATCGGTCATCGTCACGCCAGCAGCGGCGGCGCCGTGGCCATTCAGAATTTCTTCGAGAACCTGACCATGCTGGTCGCTTCGGGTCTGTATGCCTTTGCTGCGGGGCAGGGTGCCGATCCGGTCGCCGCCCTGGGGACGCTGGGGGCAGTGGTGATGCTGGCCACCCTGATGGTGGCACATCGCCTCCCCCAGGATACACAGGACACCTCATCGGTTCCGGCCGGGTGAACGGATTGCCCTTGGCATTGCAGGGGCAATTTGCGAGGATGATGGGCCTGTATCCGAACGGTTCTTACCTTTTCCGGAGCGTCGTGCATGAGTGAACAGGCCCAACAGAATGTCTGGTGGCGTCCCGTTGCCGATTTTCTCGGCATCGAATTGCAACGGGTCAGCCATGTCGAACGCTGGGTCTCCGGACTGGGCGGGGTTGTTGGCATCGCCGCGGTCTTCGTGGCCAGTCACTTCGTGCCCGACACCCCGGCCGGCTATATCGTGGTGGCCTCGATGGGGGCCTCCGCGGTGCTTCTGTTCGCCGTGCCGCACGGGCCGCTTTCCCAGCCCTGGCCGCTGGTGGGCGGGCATCTCATCTCGGCGGTAGTGGGCGTGACCGTGGCGTTGCATGTCGACAACCCCTTCGTGGCCGGGCCGCTGGCCGTCGGGCTGGCCATCCTTGCCATGCATTATGCCCGCTGTATCCACCCGCCCGGTGGTGCCACTTCGCTCTCGGCCGTACTGTTGGGACCCTCGATCCACTCGGTAGGCTATGCCTATGTGCTGGCCCCGGTGCTGGTCAACGTGGCCGCGATCCTCCTGGCAGCCCTGGCCTATAACGCCTTTTTCCCCTGGCGCCGCTATCCGGCCATGCTCGCCCGGCTGCGGCACAAGGCCCTGCGGCGTGCCCGCCCGGAACCGGAGGTGGCTGCGATCCCGCACGAGAGTTTCGTCTATGCCCTGAGCGAGATCGACTCCATGCTCGATGTCTCCGAGGCCGATCTGCTGCGCATCTATGAACTGGCCACCGAGCACAAGGCGCGGCAGGAGGGGCTCGATCCGAACGCCCTGCAGCTTGGCCACTACTACAGTAACGGGCGCTATGGTGATGACTGGTCGGTGCGCCAGATCGTGGACTGGGACGAGAGCAAGCCACTGGCCGAGCGGCAGATCATCTACAAGGTGGTGGCCGGCAAGGGTCGGCGTGGCCAGGGAGTGGCCACGGGGCAGGAGTTTGCCCGCTGGGCCCGGCACGAGGTCTATCGGGACGACGAGAACTGGCGGCGGGTGAACTGAGGCTGCAGGGTTTTCCGGCTGGTGGCCGGCCGGGCAGTGGATGATTGCGCACTCGCTTGTGCGAGTGCTCTATCCCGGTCCTGTGGCCCCATCTACTTTTGTGCAAGCCATTTGCCCCTGATGTTTCGTACCCGCTGCGCGGTCACGAGTTCATTTCTTTTGCACGCGCAAAAGAAACGAACCAAAGAAAACGCGGCCAGAACGCGCCTGCTGCGCAGGTCCCCGTCTCCGGGCACGATTTCCGGGGGTGGAGCGTACGGGCTCCTGCCCTACGCTCCACAGGCCGGCATCCCTGCCGGCCTCCCTTCGGGCTGATCCCGGAAATCGCACC
>RFHG01000422.1 GCA_003696465.1 Gammaproteobacteria bacterium
CCTGACCGCTGCCATACTGGCCGTGATGCTGGCATTGATGTGGCTCTCCCTGCGTCGCCAGCGCACCCGGCCCGACCCCGTGGCACAGACCGAGGCCCTCCTGCGCACTCGTCTCTCGCGCCTTGGCTTTCCCTCGCGACCCGGCGAAGGCCTGCTGGACCTGCTGCATCGCTTGCAGCAGGAACAACCGGAACTGGCCGACAGGGCCGCGCCGATCATCCTGCGGCTCATTGCCCTACGCTACGGGCGGGCGCAGGCCAGCAAGGCGGACTTGCGGGAATTGCGGAGGGAAATCGGAAGGCTGAAAGGCTGATGGGTATAACTGGGTTGATCTATGCCCTTGTTGGCGGGCCAGTTCACGGGTACCCGCGTAGCGGGCACGGGCCCGGGGTGCCCTTTCTTTGCCCACTTTCTTTGTGGCAAGCAAAGAAAGTGGGGCGCGCTCGCGATAGCGAGTGTGCAAAACATAGTCAGATGAATGTCATCATTCAATTTCACTGCAGGAACCGACTGCCGCTGGTTTCGTACCCGCTTACGCGGGCACGAGTTCATTTCTTTTGCACGCGCAAAAGAAACGAACCAAAGAAAACGCGGCCAGGAACGCGCCTGCTGCGCAGGTCCCCGTCTCCGGGCACGATTTCCGGGGGTGGAGCGTACGGGCTCCTGCCTGAGTCCGGATATTGCGCCAGCATCCCGAAGGCAGGCGAGTTTCGCAGCCGGCAGAGCGCAGCTCTGGACTGCAAGGGATAGCTACAGCTATCCCCTGCGGGAAGAGCAAGCGCTGGCGAGCGAGAAACCGCATGACTCGGGATAGAACGGTGACGAGCAGAAACTTTAGCTTACCAGGATTCCGGGATTGGCATAATTACGGCACCGTTGGGCAAGCCCCCAGAGTCACCGTTCGGCTGGCGTAATATCCGGGCTGTGCTCCACAGGCCAGCATCCATGCCGGCCTCCCTTCGGGCTGGTCCCGGAAATCGCACCCGGAGCCGGCGCGTTCCAAGGCACTGGGGTGCCCGGGTTCTGAATATCTTGTTTCGTGAGGTGGGAGAAAACCGTTGAGCCTGACGGCTGGCACCCCTGTCCCCTTGGCCCGTGCCGGCCGCGGGCGCAGGAGCGCGGTTGGCCGGGGCTGCGCAGCAGTCCCGGGGGCCGGCAAGGGATGCCGGCCAGTTCATCGTC
>RFHG01000423.1 GCA_003696465.1 Gammaproteobacteria bacterium
ATGGGCCAGAAAGGCAGTGAGCGTGTCCATGCCCTCGTGTTCTTCCTCGTCCAGCCTGAACCCGCGCGCCGCGCCCACCAGTTCCTCCAGGTTTTCCTGTCGCGATTGCGCCTTTTCGCTGCGATCACGCCCATAATGTTCGCGCAGGCCGGACTGCTCCAGCATCTGCTCCACCTGCTCGTGCAGCGGCAGCCCCGCCACCGATTCGCGCAGCGCGCCAATCAAACCAAGAAAGCCGGCCACCGCATTGCGCGCCCGGGCACTCAGCCCGCCGCCCTGGACCAGCTCCTGAGCCGCCTGCCACAGCGACACGCCGTGCAGGCGTGCCGCATCGCGAATCTGGGCCACCGTGCGCTCGCCGATGCCGCGCGTCGGCTGGTTAATGACGCGTTCGAAGGAGGGATCATCGTTGGGATTGTCGATCAGCCGCAGATAGGCCAGGGCATCCTTGATCTCGGCCCGCTCGAAGAAGCGCAGCCCCCCGTACACCCGGTAGGGGATGCGCTCGCGCATGAAGGTCTCCTCGAACACGCGCGACTGGGCATTGGAGCGGTACAGCACGGCAATCTCGTCGCGCCTGCCGCCCTGCTCCACCCATTCCTGTACCCGGGCGGCCACGAAGGCGGCCTCGTCGCGCTCGTCGAAGGCGTTGTAGAGGCGGATTGCCTCGCCGCGGACGCCGTCGGTCCACAGCTGCTTGCCCAAACGCCCGCGGTTGTTGTCGATGAGCGCGTTGGCCGCTTCCAGAATCACGGCGGTGGAGCGATAGTTCTGCTCCAGGCGCACGATGTCGCAGGCGGGGAATTCCTTCTGGAACCGGGTCAGGTTCTCCACCCGGGCACCGCGCCAGCCGTAGATGGACTGGTCATCGTCGCCCACCGCAAAGACCGGAATGCGCTGGCCCGAGATCAGTTTCATCCAGGCGTACTGCAGCTCGTTGGTGTCCTGGAACTCGTCGATCAGGATGTGGCGGAACTGGCGCTGATAATGGCCGAGCAGTTCGGAATTGTCGCGCAAAAGCTCCAGCGCGCGCAGCAGCAGCTCGGCAAAATCCACCACCCCGGCACGCCGGCAGGCCTCCTCGTAGGCACTGTAGATGCGGATCAGCTGACGGTTGACCGGATCGCCGCCGTCATCGAGGTGCTGTGGCCGCAGGCCCTGATCCTTGCGGTCGTTGATGAACCAGGTGGCCTGCTTTGCCGGCCAGCGGTCCTCGTCCAGCTCCAGCGCGCGCAGCACGCGCCTGACCAGCCGCTGCTGGTCCTCGGCATCCAGGATCTGGAAGCCCTGCGGCAGGCCGGCCTGCTCCCAGTGCCGGCGCAGCAGCCTGTGGGCAATGCCGTGGAAGGTGCCCACCCACATGCCCCCCGCCGGCCGTTCCAGCAGCGACTCGATGCGCGCGCGCATCTCGTTGGCGGCCTTGTTGGTAAAGGTCACTGCCAGCACCGACTGCGGCGACAGCCCCTCCACCTGCAACAGCCAGGCAATGCGGTGCACCAGCACCCGCGTCTTGCCACTGCCGGCACCGGCCAGCACCAGCAGGTTCTGCTGCGGGGCCGTGACCGCCTCGCGCTGACGCTCGTTCAGCCCGTCGAGTATGTGGGAGACATCCATGGGGCGATTCTA
>RFHG01000424.1 GCA_003696465.1 Gammaproteobacteria bacterium
CGTGTCAACGATCCGGAAGTGGGTCTCCCGGAGCTGGCAGAAATCATCTCCCGCGATGCGGCACTCTCGATCAAGACCCTGCGCTATGTCAACTCGCCGGCCGTGGGTCTGCGGGCCCAGGTCGAATCGGTGCAACAGGCCCTCACGCTGCTGGGCCTCGATACCATCCGGCACTGGGTTACGGTGCTCTCCATTGCCGGCATGGATTTTGGCGACAATGCACCAGAGCTGTTCCTGGTCATGCTCACCCGCGCGCGGTTCTGCGAGCTGGTCTCGAAAGAGGCGGGTTTCGACAAACCGGGTACGTACTTCACCATTGGCCTGCTGTCAGGCATCGATGTCCTGATGAACGCCGACATGGAACGGATCATCGGCGAGTTGCCCCTGACCGATGAGGTGAAGGCGGCACTGATACGCCACGAGGGTACCGGGGGCGATATTCTGCGTACCGCCATGGCCCTGGAACAGGGCCTGATGAACGAGATCATGTTCAACGAGGTGGATGCCGAAACACTGAACCGCTGCTGGCTCGAGGCCCTGGAATGGGCCGATGAAGTCAATCGGGTATCGGATCAGGGCTGAGAACAGGGCGTCTTTCAGGGCCGGTCAGGCCTGCGGGCTCCACGTAATCCGACGCACGGCTTTTTCAGGCATCACGTTGTGTTTCTGGTCGGGTGCCTGTCATGCGTCGGTCGGCAAGGGCAGCCTGAGCCCAAACGCTTCCAGCATGTCTACCAGCCGAATGAGGGGCAGGCCAATCAGTGCCGTTGGGTCGTCGCCGCGCAGGTAGCGGAAGAGGGTGATGCCCAGCCCCTCGGACTTGAAGCTGCCGGCACAGTTCCAGGGCTGCTCGCGTTCCAGGTAATTGCGTATACGGGCATCGTCGAGTTCCCGAAAACCCACCTCGAAGGACACGCAGTCCACCTCTGCCCGTCCGCTTTCGGCATCGACCACACACAGCCCGGTCTCGAATGTCACGCTGCGGCCCGAGGAGGCGCGCAACTGTTCAAAGGCACGCTCGAAGCTGCCAGGTTTGCCCAGGATCTCACCGCCGATGACGGCGCACTGGTCGGAACCGATCACCAGCCCGTGTTCCAGTCCGGTGGCGATGGCGCGGGCCTTGGCCTCGGCCAGACGCATGACCATCTCGCGCGGCGCCTCGTCCGGCAGGCGGGTTTCATCGACCTCGGGTGCGGCCTGTTCGAAAGGGACCTGAAGGCGACCCAGCAGTTCTGCCCGGAAGGGCGAGGTGGAGGCCAGGACAATACGCGGCAGAGTCATTGGCCGACGAAGGCAGCAATGCGGCCCAGGGCCTTTTCCAGGTTTTCCATGCTGGTGGCAAACGACAGCCGCACGTGGCCCGGCAGGCCGAAGGCCGCGCCCGGCACCACGGCCACGTTGGCCTCTTCCAGCAGGCGCTTGCCGAATTCGGTGTCGTCGGCAATGCCGAGCCGCTCGAGCGCGCCCTCGATGTTGGGGAAGCTGTAGAAGGTCCCGTCCGAAGGCAGGCAGGACACGCCCTCGATGGCGTTGAGGCGTTCCACGACGAAGGCGTGGCGCTGCTCGAAGGCCGTGAGCATTTCCTGCACGCAGGACTGGTCGCCGTTGAGGGCGGCGACACTGGCGGCCTGCGAGATGGACGCAGGGTTGGAGGTGCTCTGTGACTGGATCTTCTTCATCGCCGCAATGAGCGGCGCGGGGCCGGCGGCGTAGCCAATGCGCCAGCCGGTCATGGAATAGGCCTTGGAGACCCCGTTGAGCACCACGGTGCGTTCCTTCAGCTCCGGGCAGGCGTTGACAATGTTGACGAAACGCCGGCCGCCGAACAGGATGTGTTCGTACATGTCGTCGGTGGCAATGAGCACCTGCGGGTGGCGCAGCAACACCTCGCCCAGCGCGCGCAGCTCGTCTTCCCCGTAGGCCACCCCGGTGGGATTGGAGGGGCTGTTGATGACGAACAGGCGGGTCTTTTCGGTAATGGCCGCTTCCAGTTGTTCCGGCCGCAGCTTGAAGCCCTGATCCTGGCCGGCGGAAACGATCACCGGGGTGCCGTCGGCCAGCAATACCATGTCGGGGTAGGAAACCCAGTAGGGGGCCGGAATGATGACCTCGTCGCCCTCGTCGAGCAGGGCCTGGCAAAGGTTGTAAAAGCTCTGTTTGCCCCCACTGGATACCAGGATCTGTTCGGCCGTGTAGTCGAGGCCGTTGTCCCGGGCAAACTTGTCGATGATGGCCTGTTTCAGTTCCGGGGTGCCGTCCACCGGTGTATATTTGGTCTGCCCCGCGCGGATGGCCTCGATGGCGGCCTGCTTGATGTGCTCGGGGGTATCGAAGTCCGGTTCGCCGGCGCCAAGGCCGATGACATCACGCCCTTCGCGGCGCAGTTGGGCGGCGAGTGCCGTGACGGCAAGGGTCGGAGAGGGCTTGACGCGCTGAACCCGTGACGAAAGCTTGATTTCCACCGTTTGTCGTTTCCCAGGAACGGGGGCCGAAGGCCCGGATGCCATGGCCCACGCGGGCACTGGCCGGATACCTGCAATGATACTTCATACCGGAGGGCGATACAGCCTGCCGGAGGACCCAAAATGGCCGAAACCTTCCAGCTTGTGACCGAATATGAGCCCTCGGGCGACCAGCCCACCGCCATCCGCGAGCTGGTGGAGGGGCTGAACGATGGTCTGGCCTTTCAGACCCTGCTCGGCGTGACCGGCTCGGGCAAGACCTTCACCATTGCCAATGTCATCAACGCGGTGCAGCGGCCGACCATCATCCTGGCACCGAACAAGACCCTGGCCGCCCAGCTCTACGGCGAGATGAAGGAGTTCTTCCCGCACAACGCGGTGGAGTACTTCGTTTCCTACTACGACTATTACCAGCCCGAGGCCTATGTGCCGGCGTCGGACACCTTCATCGAAAAGGATGCCTCCATCAACGAGCACATCGAGCAGATGCGTCTGTCGGCCACCAAGGCGCTGCTCGAGCGGCGCGACACCATCATCGTCGCCTCGGTGTCCTCGATCTATGGTCTGGGCGACCCGCGTTCCTATCTGAAGATGGTGCTGCACCTGGACCGCGGCGACCGCATCGACCAGCGCAGTCTGCTGCGCCGGCTGGCCGAGCTGCAATACACCCGCAACGACGTGGAGCTGGCGCGCGGCACCTACCGGGTACGCGGCGAAGTGATCGATGTGTTCCCGGCCGAATCCGATCGCGAGGCGGTACGCATCGAGCTGTTCGACGACGAGATCGAACAGCTGTCGTATTTCGATCCGCTCACCGGCGAGGTCCTGCGCAGGGTACCGCGCCTGACCATTTACCCCAAGACCCACTATGTCACCCCGCGCGAGACCCTGCTCAAGGCCATTGATGGCATCAAGGAGGAGTTGCGCGAGCGCCTGGCCGAACTGCGCGATGCCGGCAAGCTGGTGGAGGCGCAGCGGCTGGAGCAGCGCACCCTGTTCGATCTGGAGATGATCCAGGAACTCGGCTACTGCTCCGGCATCGAGAACTACTCGCGCTACCTGTCCGGGCGCAAGCCGGGCGAGCCGCCGCCCTGTTTCCTCGATTACCTGCCGCCGGATGCACTGCTGGTCATCGACGAGAGTCATGTCACCATTCCCCAGCTGGGCGGCATGTACCGGGGTGACCATTCGCGCAAGAAGACACTGGTGGAGTACGGATTCCGCCTGCCTTCCGCCATGGACAACCGCCCGCTGCGTTTCGAGGAGTTCGAACAGATCGCGCCGCAGACGATCTTCGTCTCCGCCACGCCCGGGCCGTACGAGGAGGAACACAGCGACAAGGTGGTGGAGCAGGTCGTTCGGCCCACCGGTCTGGTCGATCCCGAGGTCGAGGTGCGTCCGGCCACCACGCAGGTGGATGATGTGCTCTCGGAGATCAACCTGCGGGTGGAGCGGGGCGAGCGCGTGCTCATCACCACCCTGACCAAGCGCATGGCCGAAGACCTGACCGACTATCTGATGGAGCACGGCGTGCGGGTGCGTTACCTGCACTCCGACATCGATACCGTGGAGCGGGTGGAGATCATCCGTGATCTCAGGCTCGGAGAGTTCGACGTGCTGGTGGGCATCAACCTGCTGCGCGAGGGGCTGGACATCCCCGAGGTGTCGCTGGTGGCCATCCTCGATGCCGACAAGGAAGGCTTCCTGCGTTCCGACCGCTCGCTCATCCAGACCATCGGCCGGGCCGCGCGCAATGTGCATGGCAAGGCCATCCTGTATGCCGACAGCATTACCGGCTCCATGCAGCGCGCCATCGACGAGACCAACCGCCGCCGGGAGAAGCAGCTGGCCTGGAACGAGGCCCACGGCATTACCCCGAAGAGCGTGCAGAAGCGCATCGCCGACATCATGGAGGGCGCCTATGCCGGTGCTACCACGGCGCGGGCGGATCGTTTCGCGAAGGTGGCCGAGGAAGTGCTGGAATATGCCGGCATGACGCCGGAACAGGCCGAAAAGCGCATTCGCGAGCTGGAGCAGCAGATGATGGAGCACGCGAAGAACCTCGAGTTCGAGGAAGCTGCCCGGCTGCGCGACGAGATTGCCATGATCCGGGACAAGGTTCTGATTGGCGAAGTGGTGTAGTCTTCGGCCCGGATTCAAGCGGAGAGATCCATGATACAGATCGAATCGCAGGCGCCGAAGGTGCGCTTCCCTGTGCTGAATCTGGGCTTTCGTCCCTTCTTCGCCCTTGCCGCGCTCTGGGCCGTGATTTCCGTGGGGTTGTGGATGGGCTTTTTCGTATTCGGTTGGCCCTTTCCGGCGCAGGGACTCTCCGCGGTGAGCTGGCATGCGCACGAGATGGTCTTCGGCTATGCGCTGGCCGTGATTGCCGGCTTCCTGCTCACTGCGGTCAGAAACTGGACCAACATCCAGACGCCGTGGGGTCTGCCGCTGCTCGGGCTTGCGCTGCTGTGGCTGCTGGCCCGGGTCGGAATATTGTGGTGGGGCGTGCTGCCGCCCTGGCTTGGCATGGGGGCCGAGGCCCTGTTCATCCTGCTGCTGACGGTGGCCGTGGCCTGGCCGGTGATCCGCGTGCGCCAGTGGGGCCAGCTGCCCATCGTGCTCAAGCTGCTGCTGTTCCTGCCCGCCTCCGTGGCCTGGCATGCCGGACTGCTTGGCTGGCTCGAGGACGGCGTGCGCATCGGGCTCTACAGCGGTTTCTATCTGGTACTGGCGCTGATCTTCAACATGGGCCGGCGTGTGATCCCCTTCTTCATCGAGCGCGGTGTGGACGACCCCGATGCGGCACTGAAGAACTGTACCCTGGTGGATCGTTCCAACCTGCTGCTGTTCCTGGCCATGGCCATAATCGATGTATTCATCGGCTGGCCGCAGGTGGTCGGCATCCTGGCTGCTGTTCTGGCCGTGCTCAATGGCCTGCGCCTGTGGGGTTGGCACCACCCCGACATCTGGCGCAAGCGGCTGCTCTGGGTGCTCTACCTGGGCTATGCCTGGCTGGTGGTGGGCTTCGTCCTGCTGGCGCTGGGCCGTTTCGGGCTGATCTTGCCGCTGCTGGCGGTACATGCCTTTGCCTATGGCGGTATCGGCATGATGACGCTGGGCATGATGGCCCGGGTCAGCCTGGGTCATACCGGGCGCAATGTATTCGAGCCACCGGCCATGCTCACGCCGGTCTTCGCCCTGCTCATGCTGGGCGGGCTGGTACGCGTATTCATGCCCATGCTGGCCCCGCAGCACTACACGCTGTGGATTGCCCTGTCCCAGATCCTGTGGATGCTGGCCTTCGCCGGATTCGCCTGGCGCTACCTGCCCATGCTGTGGCAGGCCCGGGTGGACGGTCGCTGGGGATAGGGCGGAGTCCGCGCGGCCACATTTCCTCCGCATTTTCAGCTTGATATCCTTGCTCCGTGCGGCTAATATTCGCGCCTCGACGACAGGCGCGTAGCTCAGTTGGTTAGAGCACCACCTTGACATGGTGGGGGTCGTTGGTTCGAGTCCAATCGCGCCTACCAGACAGCGGGGCCGAAGATACCTGTCTTCGGTCCCTTTTTCATGCGGCCTCTCGTATGGGTCGCCACTGAGCGGGGCCCGCGGCGGGTTCCGAGGAGAGAGCAGCCATGCCCGTAATTACCCTTCCCGACGGCAGCAAGCGCGAATACGATCATCCGGTCACCGTGGCCGAGGTGGCCGCCGACATCGGCCCCGGTCTGGCCAAGGCCGCGGTGGCCGGCAAGGTCGACGGCAAGGAGGTCGACACCTCGTATGTCATCGATCACGATGCCAATCTGGCCATCATCACTCCGCGCGACGAGGAGGGGCTGGAGGTCATCCGCCATTCCACGGCGCATCTGCTGGCCCAGGCCGTGAAGGAGCTCTATCCCGAGGCCCAGGTGACCATCGGCCCGGTGATCGACAACGGTTTCTACTACGACTTCGACTACAAGCGCCCCTTCACCGAGGAGGATCTGGAGAAGATCGAGGCGCGGATGAAGGAGCTGGCCAAAAAGGACATCCCGGTCGAGCGCACCGTGATGGATCGCGACGAGGCCGTGAAGTTCTTCCGCGACATGGGTGAGGAGTACAAGGCCGAGATCATCTCCGAGATTCCGGAGGGCGAGGAGATCTCGCTCTATCGCCAGGGTGACTTCATCGACCTCTGCCGTGGACCGCATGTGCCTTCCACCGGCAAGCTGGGTGCCTTCAAGCTGCAGAAGGTGGCAGGCGCCTACTGGAAGGGCGATTCCCGCAACAAGATGCTGACCCGCATCTACGGCACCGCCTGGGCCGACAAGAAGCAGCTCAAGCAGTATCTCAAGCGGCTGGAAGAGGCCGAGAAGCGGGATCACCGGCGTATCGGCAAGCAGATGGACCTGTTCCATACCCAGGAAGAGGCGCCGGGCATGGTGTTCTGGCACGACCGCGGCTGGATCATCTACCAGACCATCGAGCAGTACATCCGCCGCATCCTGCGCGAGCACGATTACCAGGAGGTGCGCACCCCGCAGCTGGTGGATCGCTCGCTGTGGGAGAAATCGGGGCACTGGGAAAAGTTCCACGACATGATGTTCACCACCGAGTCCGAGAACCGGGTCTACGCGGTGAAGCCCATGAACTGCCCCTGTCACGTGCAGATCTTCAACCAGGGGCTGAAGAGCTACCGCGACCTGCCGCTGCGCATGGCCGAGTTCGGCTCCTGCCACCGCAACGAGCCCTCCGGTACCCTGCACGGCCTGATGCGGGTGCGCAACTTCGTGCAGGACGATGCCCACATCTTCTGTACCGAGGACCAGATCCAGGACGAGGTATCGGCCTTCATCGACCTCGTGTTCAAGGTGTACCGCGACTTCGGCTTCGAGGATGTCGAGGTAGCGTTGTCTACCCGTCCCGAGCAGCGGGTGGGCGACGATGCCCTGTGGGACAAGGCCGAAAAGGCGCTGGAAGAGGCACTCGAGGCCAAGGGCATCGAATGGAAGCTGCAGCCGGGCGAAGGGGCGTTCTATGGTCCCAAGGTGGAATTCGCCCTGCGCGACTGTCTCGACCGGGTCTGGCAGTGCGGCACCATTCAGGTCGACTTCTCCATGCCGGGCCGGCTGGATGCCGAATACGTGGGCGAGGACGGCGAGCGGCATACGCCGGTCATGCTGCACCGGGCCATCCTCGGCTCGCTGGAGCGGTTCATCGGCATCCTCATCGAGCACTACGAGGGCAAGCTGCCCCTGTGGCTGGCTCCGGTGCAGGCAGAGATCCTCACCATCACCGATCGTCAGGCCGACTATGCCCGCAAGCTGGAAAAAACCTTGCGCGAACAGGGCCTGAGGGCCCATGCCGACTTGAGAAACGAGAAAATAGGCTTTAAGATTCGCGAGCACACGCTGCAGCGCGTCCCGTACCTGCTGGTGGTCGGGGATCGCGAGGCAGAAACGAATACCGTGGCCGTGCGTACGCGATCCGGCGAAGACCTGGGCACGATGTCCGTCGAGGACATCACCCGCAGGCTCGTCGAAGAGGTCGCCACACACGGCCATACTGTTTTGGAGGGTTAGCCCATCAGTTCGAAGAAGCAGCATCGCCTGAACGATGAAATCGCCGTGCCGCAGGTACGGCTCATCGATGCCGAAGGCGAGAACCGGGGTGTAGTCCCGATCGACGAGGCCCTGGCGGCCGCCGAGGAGGCCGGGCTCGATCTGGTCGAGATCGTGCCCAACGCCGATCCGCCGGTGTGTCGGATCATGGACTACGGCAAGTTCCGGTTCGAGGAAAGCAAGAAGGCACAGGCTGCCCGCAAGAAACAGAAGCAGATCCAGCTCAAGGAAGTGAAGTTCCGTCCGGGTACGGACGAGGGCGACTACAAGGTGAAGATGCGCAATCTTCGCAAGTTCCTTGAGCAGGGCAACAAGGGAAAGGTCACCATTCGCTTCCGCGGCCGTGAAATGGCCCACCGGGAGCTGGGTGCGCAACTGCTCCAGCGGATCGAGTCCGAACTCGAGGACATCGCTACCGTCGAGCAGCGGCCAAAGATGGAAGGCCGGCAAATGGTCATGGTGCTGGCGCCGCACAAGAAGTAGCGCCCACCGTGTAGCAACCCGTCCGAGGCAGGGCCGCATTCTCCTGTCCGGACCTGAAGTGGAGACAAAGCAATGCCGAAGATCAAGACCGTACGAGGTGCCGCGAAGCGATTCCGGCGCAATGCCTCGGGATTCAAGCGTGGCCAGTCGCACCGCAGCCACATCCTCACCAAGAAGAGCACCAAGCGCAAGCGTCACCTGCGCGCGCCCATGATGGTCGACAAGGCGGACCTCCGCCTGGTCGTCAAGATGCTGCCCTACAGCTGAGGAGGACTGAGCCATGCCAAGAGTCAAGCGCGGAGTTACCGCACGAGCCCGTCACAAGAAGGTCATCAAGAAGGCGAAAGGCTATTACGGCCGTCGCAAGAATGTCTTCCGTGTCGCCAAGCAGGCTGTTACCAAGGCCGGCCAGTACGCCTATCGCGACCGTCGTCAGCGCAAGCGTCAGTTCCGTGCCCTGTGGATTGCACGCATCAATGCGGCGGCGCGCATGTTCGATCTGTCCTACAGCCGGCTCATTGCCGGCCTGAAAAAGGCCTCGATCGACATCGACCGCAAGGTTCTGGCCGATCTGGCCGTTCACGACATCGATGCCTTTGGCAAGATTGCCGAAAAGGCCAAGGCCGCTCTGGCGGAGTGATGTCGGGCGCAGGCACGCGCCTGCGCAAGTCTCCAAAGGGGAAGGCCAGGGCCTTCCCCTTTTTCGTCCGCCCACCTGAATCGGGGGAGCTGGGGTGCAGGATCTGGAACAGTTGACCAAAGAGGCCCGTGACGCCATCGAGCGGGCCGGTACGCTGCAGGAGCTGGACGCGATTCGTGTCGCCTGTCTCGGCAAAAAGGGGAGTCTGACCGCCCTGCTGAAGGGGCTTGGCAAATTGCCGCCAGACCAGCGGCGCGAGGCAGGGCAGGCCATCAACGAGGCCAAGCGCGCGCTGGCGGCACTGATCGAGCAACGCCGGAAGGCACTCGAGGCAGAGGCCGTGGCCGCGCGGCTGGCCGCCGAAAAGGTCGATGTGACCCTGCCCGGAAGGCGTCAGAGCCTGGGTGCCCTGCATCCGGTGACCCGTACCATCGAGCGCATCACCGCGTTGTGGGCGGAGCTGGGTTTTGCCGTTGCCGAGGGGCCCGAGATCGAGGACGACTACCACAACTTCGAGGCCCTCAACATTCCGGCACATCACCCGGCGCGTGCCATGCACGATACCTTCTACTTCGATGCCCGCAGGCTGCTGCGCACCCATACCTCGCCGGTTCAGATCCGGGTCATGGAGCAGGAGCGGCCGCCGCTGCGCGTGATTGCGCCCGGGCGGGTCTATCGCTGCGATTCCGATCTGACCCATAGCCCCATGTTCCACCAGGTGGAAGGGCTGGTGGTGGACGAGGCAGTTACCTTTGCCGATCTCAAGGGGGCGCTGGATCAGTTCCTGCAGGCCTTCTTCGAACAGGAAGATCTGGCCACCCGCTTCCGGCCCTCGTATTTCCCCTTTACCGAGCCGTCGGCCGAGGTGGATATCCAGTGCGTCATTTGTGGCGGCGAAGGTTGCCGCGTGTGCAGCCACACCGGCTGGCTGGAGGTGATGGGCTGCGGCATGGTGCATCCCGAGGTGTTCCGCCATGTGGGCATCGATACCGAGCGTTATACCGGTTATGCCTTTGGCCTCGGTGTCGAGCGTCTGGCCATGCTGCGCTACGGGGTCAATGACCTGCGCCTGTTCTTCGAGAACGACCTGCGCTTCCTGCGCCAGTTCGGGGGGATGGAATAATGCGACTGAGTGATCACTGGCTGCGCGAGTGGGTCAACCCCGCGCTTGAGCCCGAGCAGCTCGGTCACGAGCTGACCATGGCCGGTCTGGAGCTCGACTCCCTGGAGCCGGCGGCACCGCCATTCTCGGGTGTGGTGGTGGCCGAAGTCCTGAGTGTCGAGCCGCATCCGGATGCCGACAAGCTGCGCGTCTGTCAGGTCAACGATGGCAGCGAAGAACCCGTTCAGGTCGTCTGTGGTGCACCCAATGTGCGGGCGGGGATGAAGGCGCCCTTTGCCCGGGTGGGCGCGGTGCTGCCCGGCGGGCTGAAGATCCGCAAGGCCAAACTGCGTGGCGTACCTTCGTTCGGAATGCTGTGTTCGGCAAAGGAGCTTGGTCTGAGCGAGGCGGCCGAAGGGCTGATGGAGCTGCCGGCGGACGCTCCCACAGGTGAGGATCTGCGAACCTGGCTGGACCTTGATGATGTCGTCTACGAGATCGACCTCACGCCAAATCGTGCCGATTGCCTGAGTGTGGCCGGCATCGCGCGCGAGACGGCGCTGCTCACCAGCGCACCGCTGACGCCGCCCGAAATCGATGAGGTGCCGGCGGTGGAGTCACATGTCTTTCCGGTCGAGATCGAGGATGCCCAGGCCTGCCCCCGCTATGTCGGGCGTGTGATCACCGGCATCGATGCCGGTGCCGAAACCCCGTTGTGGATGCAGGAGCGCTTGCGCCGGTCGGGCATTCGCAGCATTCATCCGGTGGTGGACATCACCAACTATGTGATGATCGAGCTGGGCCAGCCCATGCACGCCTTTGACCTCGATCAGCTCGACGGAGCCATCCATGTCCGGCAGGGCCGTGCAGGCGAGCGCCTGACCCTGCTCGACGGCCAGGAAGTGGCGCTGCAGGAAGGCACCCTGGTCATTGCCGATGACGAACGGCCGCTGGCACTGGCCGGCATCATGGGCGGGGCCGACAGCGGTGTGAGCGGGAAAACGCGCGACATCTTTCTCGAGAGCGCCTTCTTCAGGCCGGAGGCCATTGCCGGGCGGGCCCGCCAGTATGGCCTGCACACCGACTCCTCGCATCGTTTCGAGCGCGGGGTAGACCCCGAGCTGCAGGCCTGGGCCATCGAGCGGGCCACACGGCTGATCCTGGCCATCTGCGGGGGCAGTCCCGGGCCGGTCACTGATGAGCAGGCCGGGGAGATGGGTGCCCGACCCGTCATCGAACTGCGCAAACACTCCATTCCGCGCATCCTGGGCGTGGAGATCGACGAGGCCACCGTGCAGGGGATTCTCGAGCGGCTGGGGTGCCAGGTCGAACAGATCGAAGGCGGCTGGCGGGTCGTGCCGCCCAGCTGGCGTTTCGACCTGGCCATCGAGGTGGATCTGATCGAGGAGGTGGCCCGGGTCCATGGCTATCACCGCATTCCCGGCACCAGTCAGAGCTGGCGTCCGCGCATCCGTCCCATTCCCGAGGCCGAGCTGCCGCTTTCCCGCCTGCGTCAGCTGCTGGTGGACGAAGGCCTGCACGAGGCCATCACCTTCAGCTTCGTCGATCGCGAGATCGAGCGACGGCTGGCCCCAAAGCGCGAGCCCATTGCCCTGGCCAACCCCATTTCCAGTGATCTGGCGGTCATGCGCACCACGCTCTGGTCGGGCCTGTTGCCGGCCCTGCGGCACAACCTCAACCGCCAGCAATCGCGCGTGCGTCTGTTCGAGACCGGTCTGGTCTTTCTGCCCGAGCCCGGCGACGAGATCCTGCAGCTGCCGCGCCTGGCCGGGGTCCTGAGCGGTGCGGCCTGGCCCGAAGGCTGGAACCATGAACCACGGGATGTGGACTTCTTCGACCTCAAGGGACTGGTCGAGCGCCTGCTGGGTCTGGGCGGGCTGCTCGACAGCATCCGTTTCGAGCCGCTGACCGACGATCCGGCCCTGCATCCCGGTCAGGCCGCACGCATACTCAAGGGTAAACGGGCCATCGGACGGCTGGGTACACTGCATCCGGAACTCGAGTCCGCCCTCGACCTGTCGCAGAAGGCCTTGCTGTTCGAGCTGGATCTGGCGGAGGTTCGCTGTCAAATGGTGCCGAAATTCTCCGAAATGTCGAAATTTCCCGCGATCCGGCGCGATCTTGCCGTTGTTGTCGATGCCGATGTTCCGGCCATGGCGCTGCTCGACAGCATCCGGGAACTGGCCATTCCCCAGGTTCGGGAATGTCATATTTTTGATGTGTATAGCGGTGAAGGCGTAGCAAGCGGACGAAAAAGTATTGCTTTGGGCTTGATTTTGCAGGATTTATCGCGCACCCTTAGTGATGAAGAGGTTGATTCCATGATGACGCAGATCGTCAGCCGCCTCGAACAAGAATACAAGGCAGCGTTAAGGAACTGATTTCAAACATGGCACTCACCAAGGCAGACATGGCTGAACGCCTGTATGACGAGCTGGGGCTCAACAAGCGCGAGGCCAAGGAATTCGTCGAGATGTTCTTCGAGGAAATCCGTTCCGCCCTGGAGGCCGGGCATCAGGTCAAGCTTTCCGGTTTCGGCAATTTCACGCTGCGCGACAAGAACCAGAGGCCTGGACGGAACCCGAAGACCGGCGAGGAGATCCCCATCTCCGCCCGGCGTGTGGTAACCTTCAGGCCAGGACAGAAACTCAAGGCTCGGGTGGAACTGTATGCTGGAAGCGGGGAATAACAGCGAACTGCCGCCGATTCCGTCGAAGCGTTATTTCACCATCGGCGAAGTCAGTGAGCTCTGTGGCGTCAAGCCTCATGTCCTGCGCTACTGGGAGCAGGAGTTCCCCATGCTCAAGCCGGTCAAGCGCCGCGGCAACCGCCGCTACTACCAGCGGCAGGATGTCATCCTCATCCGTCAGATTCGCAGCCTGCTTTATGAACAGGGCTATACCATTGGCGGGGCCCGGCAGAAGCTCTCCGGCGGTGGCGAGGATGATGACCTCGAGGTCATCCAGTATCGCGAGCTGATTCGCGAGATGCGCCAGGAGCTGGAATCCGTTCTGGAAATCCTCGCTCACTGAAGCCATTCCACAGCAGAATGCACAAGGCCGCCTTCTGGCGGCCTTGTTACAATGAAACTTGTCAGCCTCGAGCGAGGCTGTTGAACACGTTGTCGTCTGACACCACAAAAACAATAACATCCTGTCTCGACTGATGCGCGTTGTCTGCGCATCCTGAACTGCCAGGACAACACAACATGCGCCTATCGATTTTGCGGCTTCTGCTGCTGATGCTTGCCCTGGGCATGGCAGGCACGCTCCAGGCAGCCGCACGCTATCTGGCGACCGAAGATTCCTCGCTTGGCCCCGCGCAGGCACTGCAGGTGCTGAAAAACCGTGGGAAGCCGGTCGAGGAGGGGGGCTTGAGTCTCGGCTTTACCGATCGCACCGTCTGGATCCTGGTGCCGGTGGATGCCGATCACATTCCGCCCGCGGGAGAGGTGCTGGAGCTGGATAACCCGCTGCTGGATCACATTGCGGTCTGGCTCGATCCGGCACGCCCCATGCCCGATTTCATCACCGGCGACATGCATCCCTACGCATCACGCCCGCTGCCGTCGCGCAATTTTGCCTTCCCGCTCGAGGCAGGCCGGGTGGGGCAGGCCGGAGTCCTGGTCCGGATCCAGAGTACCAGCAGCCTCCGTACCGGGGTTCATGTTCTCGACAGGCAGGCCTGGGAGGCGCGTGAGCAGCACGAGCAGGTCATGGCAGCGGCGCTGTATGCCGTCATCGTGGTGCTGCTGGTGTACAATCTCTTGCTGTTTGCGGCCACGCGCGACTTCAGCTTTCTCTGGTATTGCCTTTATCTGGCCAGCATTGGTCTGAGTACGGCGACCTTTACCGGCCTTTCCCTGCAGTTTCTATGGCCCGAGCACCCGGTGTTCAACAACCGGGTACTGCCCGTTCTGCTCGACCTGAACGTCCTGTTCTCGGCGTTGTTCGTGCTTTCCTTCATCCCGCGGGAGGTGCTGGGCCAGCCGCTCTACCGCTTCTGGCAGGTGCTGGGCCTGTCTGCCTGGTTCCTTTCGCTGGCCTCCAGTCTTCTGCCCTATACGCTGTCGATCCATCTCTTCACCGCGATTGCGGCCCTGGGGCTTTCGGGGCTGGTCTTCTCCGGCTTCTGGTCCTACCACAGGGGGTATCACGCGGCCCGCTTTTTCCTGCTGGGCATGCTCACCTTTCTGGCCTTCGCCTGCATCCGCCTCCTGCTGGCCTATGGACTGGTTCCGGTCAATCTCTTTACCAGCTGGAGCAGCCAGTTCGGCATGGTGGCCGAGGCGCTGCTGCTGTCGCTGGCCCTGGCCGACCGTATCAACGGCCTGAAACAGGAAATGGCCGCGGCCCAGGAAGAGGCCATTCGCAATCTGCAGCGGGCCGATGAGCTGAAGAACCGCTTTCTGGCCGTTGTCTCGCATGAGCTGCGTACCCCCCTCAATGGGGTGCTGGGACTGGTCGGCGGCCTCCTGGCCGGTGCACGGGGGCCGTTGTCCGAGTCCCAGCAGGAGACGCTGAGACTGGTCGAGGCCAGTGGCCGCCGGCTGCTCGGCCTGATTGACGAGATTCTCGATTTCACCACGGCGCGCGAGCGTGGCCTGCGGCTCGATCGCGCGCCCTGTCGCATTGACCGCATCGTGATCCAGTCGGTAGAGCTGATGCAGCCGCTGTTCGAGGCCAAGGGCGTGGGGCTGGAGCTGCGCCTGCCCGAAGGGCCGCTGCCCGAAGTCAGCTGTGATGCCCGGCGCATCCAGCAGGTCCTGCTCAATCTGCTGGGCAATGCCCTCAAGTTCACGGACGAGGGCCGCGTGGTCGTGTCGGCCGAGGTGCAGGAGAGCGAGCTTTGCATCCTGGTCGAGGATACCGGAATCGGCATCCGTGACGAGGACATCCCCAAGGTCTTCGACCCGCTGGAGACGGCCGGCGCGCATCGGGGCGGGGCCGGGCTGGGTCTCGCCATCAGCCGCGAGCTGATCGAGGCACACGGTGGGCGCATGGAACTGCGCAGTTCGGCCGGCCATGGTACCCGTGTCATCTTTTGTCTGCCACGCGATTCGGCATCGGGGCAGGGCGATACGCAGCCCTTGCTGCCGGAGGAGACAGAAGGGCAGGGACCGATGCACAAGCTGCCGCCGGTTTCCGGGCTTGCCCCAGCAGCAGGACTGGATGAGCCGGGTCGCAAGGCAAACGGCGAGGACGAAA
>RFHG01000425.1 GCA_003696465.1 Gammaproteobacteria bacterium
GCAACGCAGTGTCAAGCCGGCCACCGGCAAGCAGGTGCTGACTATCCAGGCCGGCGCCTTTGCCCCGGCAGAGCCCGCCGGCGCGCCGCAGGTCGAACACCTCGGCGCCGAGGCCCAGAACGGCATCGAGTTCGCCGGTTACGAACAGGCCGAGGCCGGCGGTGTCGACCTGGGCAAGGCCGAGGTGATCGTCAGTGCCGGTCGTGGCATCGGCAAGCCGGAGAACATCGAGATGGTTGAGCGGCTGGCCAGGGCCCTGGGCGGCGAGTACGGCGCCAGCCGGCCGGTGGTCGATGCCGGCTGGGTCGATCACAGCCGGCAGGTGGGAACCACGGGTCAGACGGTGGCGCCGAAGCTGTACGTCGCCTGCGGCATCTCGGGAGCGATTCAGCATCTGGCGGGGATGAAGAAGTCGGAGTTCGTGCTGGCGGTCAACACCGACCCGGAGGCGCCGATCGGCGAGGTTGCCGATGTGCTGGTGGTTGCGGATGTGAAGCAGTTCGTGCCGGCGCTGGCGGAGAAGTTGGGAGGTTAAAGGAGAAAGGCCAGAGGCCAGGGGCCAGGGGCCAGAGGCAAGGGATGGCCGGGATGGGGATGATGGCTGGGGCCTCCCCCTCCCCTCAATCCCCTCCCTCCAGGGGAGGGGAGGAATTCTCTGTGCCCTCGGTGTCTGTGGTGAACAACATTGACTGAAGGAGGTATCGATGGCGATTGAACGGATCATGGTGGTTGGCGCGGGACAGATGGGCGGGGGCATTGCCCAGGTGGCCGCGGAGAGCGGCTACGAGGTGGTGCTCAACGATATCAGCGCGGAGCTGATTGACAAGCGCATCGATTTCATTCGTTCCCTGCTCGACAAGAACATTGCCAAGGGTCGTATCAGCGAGGACGACAAAGTGGCGACCCTGTCACGTCTGATTCCTTCCACCGATCTGGCCGATGCCTCCGGGGTCGATTTCATCGTCGAGGCGGCTACTGAAAACATGGCCATCAAGGAAAAGATCTTCCGCACTCTGGATGAGGTGGCCCGCCCCGGTGTCATCCTCGCCAGCAACACCTCCAGCCTGCCGATTACTGAAATTGCCGCGGTGACCAGGCGCCCCGAGCTGGTGATCGGCATGCATTTCATGAACCCGGTGCCGGTGATGAAACTGGTCGAGGTGATTCGTGGCATTGCCACCTCGGACGCCACCTACGCCACGGTGAAGGAACTGGCCGAGACCATGGGCAAGGTGCCGGTCGAGGTCAATGACTAC
>RFHG01000426.1 GCA_003696465.1 Gammaproteobacteria bacterium
CCCAATCAGCCGGAGCGGCTGGCAGCCCTGGCCGAGATCGAGCTGCTCGATGCCAAACCTCTCGATCCCGGCCTGGCCGATCGTTTCCGGTCAGTTCTGAATCAGCTGAAGGAACAACCACATCTTCCGCTTCAAAGGATATGCCTGCAGGAACCCAGGCGGCTGCTGCCTGGCCCGTGGCAGAAGCTCCTGAACGAGTTGGAATCCTGTGGCGTTCAAATTTCCGAACCCATTGCAGAGCAGGGTCGGCCTGATGAGATCGTTATTCTTGAATCCGAGCATACCTGGCCTCTGGCCCAGGCCGTTGCCAGCTGGCTTCGCCAGTCCCCGGATGCGAAGGGTGCCGCCCTTCTGTGTCAGCAGGATACGACCCAGCTGGATCAGGCCCTGCATGGTCAGGGGCTGCCGGCCACGGGCCAGGGGGAAATGAGCTCCCAGCTTGGCATCTTGCAGCTTCTTCCGCTTGTGCTCGAGAATCTCTGGAAGCCTGTCCGGATTGAGCGGCTGATGGAGCTGTTGAGCGTGCCGTTATCACCCGTTCCCTCCTTCGCGGCAAGGCGCCTGATCCGCGCCATTGCGAAGGTGCCGGGTCTGGAAGGGCAAAAATGGAAAGACGCGCTTGCGGACATCGCCAAGGAGAAGGCCGGCCACCTCGAGCGGGATGGCAAAATGACGCGCGACGATGCCAACAAAGAGGGCAGTCAGTTCGCGCAGGAAATCGATCAGTGGCTGCGGGTGGATCGGGTTGAAGTCGACCATGAAGCTCCGACGGCACTCGTGATTCGGGCCATCGACAGGCTTCAGGCGCATCTGGCGAGATTGATGGATCGCTACCCGATGGCCATGGTCGCCATGGGCCATTGCCGTGATCTGAGAATGATCCTTTCCGACATGCAGACGATCGGTAAGCCGCTCCTCGATCGGATCGTCGATGATGTCATTGGCCCGGGGCGTTCCTCGGGAAACCTGCGCGAGGCGGCCCCCTGGGGGGTTATCGGAGATGCAGCCCAGTTGCTCGGACCGGTTCAGACCCTGATCTGGTGGGGGTTCATGGATGCCTCCTCTCCCACGAGACATATCTGGACGGAGGCCGAGCGGCAATGGCTGAGTGATCAGGGGGTGCGCCTGGACCCTCCCAGCCTCGCCCGGGAGCGGGAGCGTCATCACTGGCTCGCAAGCCTTACCCGTTGCAAGAGGCTATGGCTTTGCCGCCCTCTGGAGCTCGATGGCGAGCCGGTTGCCATGCATCCGCTCTGGGCGGAAATCGAAGCCGATCCAAACCTCGCCGGAAATGCCCGGCATCTGCGTGCATCGGATTGGTTTACCAGCGAGAGGCCGGAAATTCTGGGTACGCCATTGGGCCTGGTTCCGCCCAGCCCGGTTTCCGAATCCGGGGCGACGGCATGGAAGACGTTCGATGCATCGAAGCTGAAAGGCCCGGAGAAACTTTCTCCGACCTCTCTGGGCAATCTGTTTGGCTGCAGTTTCAAATGGTTGCTGGAGGAGTTTGGCATTGCCGCCTCGGATGTCATGGACTTCCC
>RFHG01000427.1 GCA_003696465.1 Gammaproteobacteria bacterium
AGCAGCAGGATGCCCAGCGCCAGCCATTGCCAGATCCGGGCCAGCCATTGCAGGCGCCCGGCCGGCAGTACCCGTGCCAGCCCGGCCGCGGCCAGCAGGTGCAGCCAGGCATAGTGCGGCGCCCCGGGTTCGTGCCAGGCCAGACCGAGCGCAAGCAGGGCCACGAGCCCCCAGGCCGGGCCGAACAGGCGCAGGCAGGCCACGGCGGTGATGAGGACCAGGAACAGGTCGAGCAGGGTCCAGCGTTGCAGCCAGGCACCTGACACCGGTTCGGTACCGCGCGTGGCCAGCAGACGCCAGCCGGGTGGCAGGTTGAGCGTGGCCGAGACCCGGTCCATGCGCGTGTTCCAGCCGTTGGCGGGCAGTGCTGCCGTGTCCTCCTCGATGCGGCTGACAGCCATCAGCGCGAGTTTGCCCTCGCGCAGTTCGATACCGGCGGCAGGCTCTTCGGGCAGGCGGGTGATGAGCCGGTCCCGGCCGTTTGCACTGGCGCGCCCGAGTAGCAGCGGCGGCATCTGCTGCAGGCGCCAGGAACGCTGCAGTTGGCCTTCCATCTGATCGACCACGGTCCAGCCGGAGCCATGGATATCCGGCCACAGGCTGCGCCGCAGCTCCAGCTGATCGGGGCGGTCTTCCGGCGAGAGTCGCCGCAGCTCGACCAGTTCGAGCCGGGTCTTGCCCGGGATCATTCGGCGTGTCGGCAGTTTCTGCCATGCGGGCGGCAGCTCGGTCTGCGTGGGATCGACCCGCTCACCGCCGCCGAGCTCCGCCTCGCGGTAGTGCCCGCTGTCGAGGCTCCACAGCTCCTCCTGCGGCCAGGGTGCGGTTGCCGCAGGCAGGGCCAGTGTCCTGACCGGGCCGGTCGAGCGGGCCAGCAGGGTGATCTGCCAGATACCGGGCCGCAGCTGCAGGCGCAGCTGGCCGTCGGCCTCGAGCCGGGCCGGCAGGCTGGAGTGCAATCGGTAGGGCGTAAAGCCCTCGGGCAGGACCAGCGGCAGGCGGGCCTCGCGTGGCTGGCCGCTCACACGCAGGTGAATGCGGGTCTCGATGCGCACGGGGATGCGGTCGTCGATGCGCCGAAAGACCTGCAGAAACACGCGGTCGGCCTCGGGCCGGGCGGCTCGACTCCGGGTGGGTCCGAGCCACAGCAGGCCGTTTGCATCTCGCCGGTAGGCGGGGACTTCGTGGCCATCGATGCGCAGCCTGAGCAGGCCGATGGCCGGGGACAGGGGCAGCCGGCCCGGCAGGGCGTGCCACTGGAAGCGCCCCTCGATCCGATGCGTGCCGGCCGGCAGGTGGACTGCAGGATGGCCGGAGGCCGGCACCACCGGCACCGGTTTGCCGTCGACGCGGACCTGCTGCGGCCACAGCCCCTCGCCGCCGGGCAGCGGGACCGGGCCGGACTCGTAGACCTGCCAGCGCTGACTGAAGCGCCCGCCCCGTGCGTCGAGTTCCAGCTCGAGTACGCCCGGCCACTGGCAGCTCACGGGTTCGGCCCGCTCCGGCGGGTGGGGGCAGTGCCAGCCCTGCACATCATGCAGCACCCAGTCCTGCCAGGGCTGCAGGGCGGGCGGGATGTCTCCGCCCGTGTTCGATGCCGCCGCCGGCAGGCCGAACAGGCAGAGCAGAATCAGGAGCCAGCGAGCGTGCATCATGTCCGTTCCCTCGGTTTTGGGGTGGTGCTCAGTCGAGCAGGATCTGCGGGCCGTAGCGGCGGATCTGCTCCATCACATAGCGCCGGTAGTAGAGCACCGCACTCTGGCCGTTGTAGGAGGCATCGTAGATCTTCCAGCCATCCGGGGTGCGGGCAAAGCGGAATACCAGCCGGATCGGATAGCCCCGCCAGGGTAGCACGCGGGCGGCCACCTCGACCTCGTCCGCGCCGCGCCGGCGCGGGGGAAGGAAGTCGATGCGCGGCTGCGGGTCGGCATAGGCACCCAGGTTGCGGCTCAGGGCGGAGAAGAACATGTTCGACAGGCGCCGGCGGAAGCGCGCCTTTTGGGTCTCGTCGAGCTGGTCATAGAAGCGCCCGCCCACCAGCCGGGCCATGCGGTCGAAGTCGAAGAAGGGGGCGATCTGCTCGTTGAGGAAGGCGGTCAGGACCTGGGGGTCGCGAAGCCCCTTCTGGGCCACGAACATCTGCAGCCGGGCGATGCCGTCTTCCAGCAGCTGCGCGGGATTGTTGCTGCGGTAGTCGGGCAGCGGCCGGTAATAGCCGGGGGGCGGGGGCGGAGTCTGCACGGTGTCTTCGGGCTGGGCCACAGAGAGACCCGGTACCAGCAGCAGGGTGGCCAGAAAGCTCAGTCTTTGCATGCGTCTCATTCGTTGTTCCTCCATGGGCGTGGCAGGGGGTGTGGAGTACCTGGTCTTCAGGCGCCGGCCTCGGTCAGCAACTGGCGGATCATGTTGTCGGCCTGGCTCTCGTAGCCGCCACCGAACAGGTTGTAGTGATTGAGGATGTGGTACAGATTGTACAGGGTGCGCCGGGTCGGGTAGTCGGGAGAGATCGGGCGCACGCTCCGGTAGGCGGCAAAGAAGGGCTCGCCAAAACCCCCGAACAGTTCGGTCATGGCCAGGTCGGCCTCGGCATCGCCGTAGTAGACGGCCGGGTCGAAGATGGCGGGGTCACCGTTGGCCAGCCCGCCCACGTTGCCGCGCCACAGGTCGCCGTGCAACAGGCTGGCCGGGGGCATGTGGTCGAAGAATCCGGGCAGGGCCTCGAGCAGGCGTTCGCCGGCCTCGACCGTGCTCGGGTCCAGCCCCCGGCTGCGGGCCAGCTGGAGCTGGAAGCCGAGTCGGCGTTCGCGCAGAAAGTCGACCCAGTTGTCCATCCAGCTGTTGGGCTGCGGGGTGCTGCCGATGGTGTTGTCGCGGTGCCAGCCGTAGTGCGGCGCGGTGGTATTGTGCATGTGCGCCAGCTGCTCGCCGAAACGGGCGGCATCGGGGCTGCCGGCCAGCGGCAGGGCCTCCATCACGATCCAGGCATTGCGCCCGCTGACCCCGGTGGCCAGGGGTTCGGGTACGCGAATGGCATCGGCCTTGCGCAGTTCGTGCAGGCCCTCGGCCTCGGCCTCGAACATCTCCAGCGACGAGGCGGTATTGGCCTTGACGAAGAACTGGCGTTCCCCGTCGTCCAGCAGCCAGGCCTCGTTGATGCACCCGCCTCCACGATTCGAGACCTGCAGGGAGCCCGGTGCCCTGCCGGTGGCACGTTCGATGGCCGCTGCAATGTCCTGCCAGTTCATGCGGCCATTGTGGGTGGATGGCTGCAGCAGGTCAACCGCGATCCGGAAGCTCGATCACTTGCCACTCGCCCGGGGCCAGGCCATGCACCGTCCAGGAACCCACCCGGTGGCGGATCAGGCGCAGGGTCGGATGGCCGACGGCGGCGGTCATGCGGCGCACCTGACGGTTGCGGCCCTCGCTGATGACCAGTTCGAGCCAGCTGGTGGGGATGGACTTGCGCCGGCGCACGGGCGGGTCGCGTGGCCACAGCCCGGGTGGCTCGTCAATGCGGCGCACGCGGGCCGGCCGGGTCCGTCCGTCCCGGAGCTCCACGCCCTCGTGCAGGGTCTGCAGGGCCTGATCATCCGGCTCGCCCTCGACCTGAACCCAGTAGGCCTTGTCCATCTTGCGCTGCGGGTGACTGATGCGATGTTGCCACCATCCGCTGTCGGTGAGCAGCAGCAGCCCCTCGCTGTCGCGATCGAGGCGGCCGGCGGGGTAGAAGCCGGGCAGGTCGATCCAGTCAGCCAGGGTGGGGCGCCCGGCCTCGTCGGTGAACTGGCTGAGCACGCCCATCGGCTTGTTGAACAGGATCAGGCGGGCCACGCCTCAGCTGCCGAGTTCACGCCGGCGCATGTCCTGGGCCGGATCGATCTCTTCCAGGGCGCGGGGGCGGCCGATGTGCCAGCCCTGCGCATAATCAATGCCGATCACGGCGAGCCGGTCGCGGGTGGCCTCGTCCTCGACGAATTCGGCAATGCTGTGCACGCCCAGGGTGTGGGCGATGTCGCGGATGGCATGCACGATGGTGGCGTCCATGCGGTCGGTCGTGATGTCGTGCACGAACTGGCCGTCGATCTTGAGGAAATCGAGCGGCAGCTGCTTGAGATAGGCAAACGAACTGAGGCCGGAGCCGAAGTCGTCGAGCGCGAATCGGGCGCCGGCCTGGCGCAGGCGGGTGACCAGTGTCATGGCCTCGTTGAAGTTGGTGATGGCGGCGGTTTCCGTGATTTCGAAGCACAAGCGGCTGCACCTCACGCCATGTTCCTGCACGCGGGCAATGATGTAGTCGGCCATGTCCGGATCGCCGAGCGACTGTCCGGAGAGGTTGATACTGAACAGGTCGGTCAGGGTCTCGGGCTGGCGGGCAATCCAGGCGAGCGCATGGTCGATGACCCAGCGGTCGATCTCCTTCATCAGGTCGTAACGCTCGGCGGCCGGGATGAAGGAGCCGGGCGCGCTTTCTCCGTCCCCCTCCTTGCACATGCGAACGAGGAATTCGTGCAGCCAGGGCAGGCGCGGGTCGAGGATGGATTCGATGGGCTGCAGATAGAGGGCAAAGCGGTCCTCGCTCAACGCGCTGCGGATCTCCGGCAGCCACTGCATCTGCCCGTGTCGTTCACGCAGGGTCCGGTCTTCCGTGCTGAACAGGTAGACATTGTCGCGGCCGCGTTCCTTGGCGGCATAGCAGGCGATGTCGGCCGCGGTCAGCAGGTCGGTCAGGGTCCCGGTTTTCGGTGTGATGGGCACCACGCCGATGCTGGCACGCAACTCGAACAGCTTGCCCTGCCAGCGGAAGCGGTACTCGCGCACCGTCTCGCGCAGCCGTTCGGCCACCTCGCGGGCCTGTTCCACCGGGCAGTTGGGCAACAGCACGCCAAACTCGTCGCCGCCCAGGCGGGCCAGCACATCGTGCTCGCGCAGTTGCTGGTGCAGGATGCCGGCTACCTGGCGCAGGACCTGGTCGCCGGCCACATGTCCACAGGTGTCGTTGATGAGCTTGAACTGGTCGAGATCGATGTAGCAGAGCATGTGCTGGCGGCCCTGCTCGCGGGCGCTGTGCAGGGCGGAGGCCAGCTCATGCTCGAAGGCGTGGCGGTTGAGCAGACCGGTGAGCGCGTCGTGGGTGGCCTGATAGGTGAGGCGACGGGTGAGGTCGCGCTCGGTGCTCACGTCACGCAGTACCAGCACGAAACCAGCGGCATTGCCGAAAGGGTCGGTATAGTCGCTGACCGTGACATGCACGGCAAGCTGCGTTCCGTCGGCGCGCTTCAGCAGCAGATCGCCCTCCTCGGCAGCAGTTCGTTCCAGCAGATCGCTGAGGTGCTCGATCGGCAGTTCCGTTTCCTCTTCAATCAGGTGAATGGCCTCGAACAGCGGATGATCGATGAGCGCCCCAATGGGGCAGCCGCACAGTTTGCCGGCGGCCGGATTGGCGGCCAGCACGCGCAGACCGATGTCGGTGGTGATGACGGCATCGGAAATGGCACGCAGGGTAATCTCGGCGCGCTTGCGTT
Source organism: Gammaproteobacteria bacterium (assembly GCA_003696465.1). Classification (GTDB taxonomy): domain Bacteria; phylum Pseudomonadota; class Gammaproteobacteria; order J044; family J044; genus J044. Next base: position 5,523 of record RFHG01000427.1, read on the forward strand.
CCTCGTCGATGCGGGCCTCGGCTGCGGCACGGGCCCGGTGAATCTGGCGATGGTTGCGCCAGGCCCAGAGCAGGGTCAGGGTCAGGATGCCGCTGAGCAGGGTCAGGGGAATGACCAGTCCCAGGGCATAGTCGCCCGGCTGCAGGTGTTCCCGCACCACCAGCCTGAGTGGCAGCCCGGGCAGGGCGATACTTTCCTCCATGCCGGTCAGCGCCGAGAGCAGATCCAGGTTGTCAGCGGCGGGAAGGGTCTCGGCCAGAGGCTGTTCGCCGGCCTCGGGGTACAGGGCGGCTTCCAGGTTGGCCTTGACCCCGCTCAGGTGTCCGAGCATGCGTTCCGGCTCAAGCACGAAGATGAGCAATCCGCGCAACTGCCGCATGCGTTCTTCCGGTGCAGAGGGTGTCTGCAGTCCGGCGAAGGTGGGTTGCACCAGCAGCATGGGTGCCGGGTAGTCGAGGAACCACTTCGGCAGGAGACTGAGCGGGGTCGTGGATTGGGCTGCCTTGCGCGGCAGGCCGTCGAGTCCGGGCAGGGTGAGCAGATCAAGCCCGTAATAGCGGGTCATTGCCGGAGTGAGCGGCTCCATGGTGACAATGGGCAAATGGACCTTCCCTCCCTTCCATGGCACTGGCCGATGGGTCTTCGGGTCGAGTCGGCTGATGTGGAAACCGGGCAGCCCCAGCTCGTACATCTCTTCGCTCAGGTGGGAAAGGTCGTCGGCCGTGATCAGTGGCTGGAAGGTGAACAGCTCGATCCATGGCGTGGTCTCGATCAGATCCCGGGCCAGCAGTCCCAGACCACCGGCATCGAGCTGCGGATCCCGCTGGTACAGCGTCGAGAGGACAACGAGCAGACTGCGTGCGGTCTCCAGTTGCTGTTGCAGCTGGTCGGCGAGCGAATGGGCCCGGGCCTCGAAGTCGGAGCGGTGGGTACTGCGCACCACCAGGATCGAGATGGTCAGGGTCAGCAGCATGGCGGCCAGCGTGACCGTGATGAAGAGCAGGCGCTCGCGCATGCGCGGGGGGGAGGTTTCCCTTTCGCCGGACTTGGTCATGGTACGTTCACCCGCTTGGCCTTCTCCAGCAGACGCGACGGAATCCGGATGTCGTTGGCCCGCATCAGGGCCGGATTGAACCAGACATCCCATTTGCGATTGGTGATCACGGCAATGTCGGAGGGTTTCAGCGGGGTCTCGAGCAGGGTGCGGGCGGTAAGGGCCGCCCACTCGCCCTGCTCGGAGGCCAGCTTGACCAGCCCGTAATGGGCAAAGCGCATGATCCAGCGATAGGCCGTTACGATCAGCCGCCGGTTGTGCAGCACGATCTCCTGCTCGACGAGGGCATCGTCCCAGCCCGTGATGCCGCTGGAACTGCCGAGGATGATGAAGTCGTAGTCCTGGGCCTCGGCCAGTGCCTGTCGCCATTCGTCCAGACTGCGCACAAGGCGACCGTCGATCCGGATGTCCAGCTGTCGGCCGATACGCTGGTGGCGCTCCAGGTCCTTGTGGCCAGTGATGTTGTCGGTATCGATGTACAGGGCGCGACGGGCCGGCAGAACGATGCGGCTCACCTGCCGGAACAGCGGCCGGATGGGGGCGACCTCGATCATCCCGGTGGTGTTGGGATACGGCAGTTCGTATTCGTCCATGGACCAGTTCAGGCCGCAGAACACGACCGGGATGTCGCTGTCGCGCAGCCAGGGCATGACCACCCAGCGGATGCTGTTGTCATCGGAGGCGATGATGATGTCGGGCTTCCAGCTTTTTACCACGGCCATGACCGCCCGCGCCCTTGCCTGCTGAAAGTCCGGCTGCGGATGACGCTTGCTGTCGAGGCGCTCCTCGCGCACCTCACACACTCCCTCGAGTCCGTGGCGAAGGCTGGCGCCGATCACGTCCGACCAGGCATAGCCCTGGTGATAGGAATTGATGTACAGGCAGCGCCTGGCACTGTCCCCGGCCCGGGCGTCGTGGAGCCACGGCGATGAGCACAGCAGGACTAGGAACAACATGGCGGGACGCTGTAACACGGACCCCCCTTTCCGGCGGTTTTCGGGGCTGCACTTCCGGCAGCATGACCTCCAGCATAATGAAACCGGAGGTCGGACGTCAACCCCGGGTGTTCCCCGACATGTCGGGAGGGGATAGAGTCGGGGCTGGATCAGGCCAGGGCGTACTTGCGCAGGCGATAGTTGAGCGTGTCACGGCTGATGCCGAGCAGGCGTGCCGCTCGTGACTTGTTGCCGTGGCTGCGGGCCAGTGCGCGGCGGATGGCGGCCCGTTCAAGCTCGGCCAGGTCGAGGGTGGGGAAGTCCGCCTCGGTTAAGGTCTCGGCCGTGGCGGCGCCCGACACCAGATTGCCCGGCTCGATCGACTGCCCGGGGAGCAGGATGCATAGCCGCTCGCAGAGGTTGCGCAGTTCGCGCACATTGCCGGGCCACTCGGCCTCGAGCAATGCCCTGCGGGCAGCGGCTGTCAGCCGGGGTCGCGCGCAGCCGTGCAGGCGGGAGAAGTGATCGAGAAAGTGCTCGGCCAGCAGCAGGCTGTCGCCGCCCCGCTCGCGCAGGGACGGCAGGGCAAGAGGCACCACGGAGAGGCGGAAATACAGGTCACGGCGGAAGCGCCCTTCGCGCACCAGCCGTTCCAGCGGCTGGTGGGTGGCCGCAATGATGCGCACATCCACCTGCCGGATGCGCTGTTCGCCCAGCGGCTGGATCTCGCCCTGCTCGATCAGGCGCAGCAACCGCGCCTGTACGGCCAGCGGCATTTCCCCGATCTCGTCGAGGAACAGCGTGCCGCCATCGGCCCTGCGCACATGTCCCGGGCGGGAACGGTCGGCCCCGGTGAAGGCCCCGCGCTCATGGCCGAACAGCTCGGCCTCGGCCAGAGGCTCGGGCAGGGCGGCACAGTTGATGCTGACGAATGGCCCCTTGGCGCGCCGGCTGGCGGCATGCAGGCCCTGCGCAAGCAGTTCCTTGCCGGTGCCGGTCTCGCCCTCGAGCAGCACGGTGGCATCGGTGCGCGCCACCAGCTGGGCAGCACGGATAACGCTGCGAAGCTGGGGGGATTCGCCGATCAGGGCGGAAAAGGGCTCGGTCATCGCGGCGCTCCTCATGGGTCCGGAATCATTCTAGCAAGTCGGACAGGCCGCGCCCATGGCCGAGGCGCCGTCATATGTGTCTGGCTTGACCTGGATCAAGCGGCCTGTTCGGTCTCCGGGCCCGTACCGCTCAGGCGGCGGATTTCGCGCACCAGGGTGCAGATCTCGTCATTGCCCAGCAGCTCGGCGCGCGACAGGACCTCCTCGCGATAGACCGGTTCCTGGACCATCAGCTGCAGGGCGGCGTCGAGCCCCATCTCTCCGTGCATTGCATCCTGCAGGCGGATCAGCAGACGGTTGAGCTCGTGCCGCCGACGGTGGTTTTCCTCTGGCATCTTCTTCCGTGCTCCTCGGTTTCGGCGCGCATCATACACATCCGCGCCGCCGAGGTGAATGACCTGCATCAGGATGTTCCAATATGCTTCTGCACGCGCGGCAGCCACAGGCACAGGAAGATGGCCGGCAGCCCCAGCAGGGCGGCATAGACGAAGAACACGAAGTAGCCCTGGGTCTCGGCCACCACGCCTGCAAAACCGCCGATGAACTTGGCCAGCAGGGTCATCAGCGAACTGAACAGGGCGTACTGGGTGGCGGTATAGGCCACGCTCGTCAGGCTGGAGAGCCAGGCGATCAGGGCCGAGGTGGCGATGCCGCCGCTCAGGTTGTCGGCGCTGATGACCACGGCCAGCCAGTGCAGGTCGGGCGGCATGAGTGCCAGGCTGGCAAACAGCAGGTTGGTTGCGGCCACCAGCACCGCGCCCAGCAGCAGCGGACGATACAGGCCGATGCGGGCCACCAGGACCCCGCCGATGGCTGCCCCCGCCAGGGTCATGCCGAAGCCGAACAGTTTGGTGATGGCCGCAATCTCGCTCTTGGTATAGCCCATGTCGAGATAGAACGGATTGGCCATCACCCCCATGGTGATGTCCGACAGCTTGTAGGTGGCGACCAGGGCCAGGATCAGCCAGGCGGCATGGCCGTTGCGGTGGAAGAAGTCGGCAAACGGCGCGATCACGGCATCCACGAACCAGGCGGCCAGCAGCCGGGCCCGCCCCTGCAGGTCGAACAGGCCGAGCTGCCGCTCGAGGCGGGCCTCGATGTCGCGTGCCGCCGTTTCCAGCGATACCCGGGGTTCGCGCACTGCAAGGGTGGTGAGGATGCCGATCAGCATCACGGCGGCCATGCTGCGGTAACTGAAGATCCAGCCGTGCAGATCGGCCAGCCACAGGGCGCCGGCCCCGGCGATCAGCAGTCCGACCCGGTAGCCGGCCACATAGGCGGCAGCCATCGCCCCCTGCAGGCGTTCCTCCACTGCCTCGATGCGCCAGGCATCGATGACGATGTCCTGGGTGGCCGAGGCGAAGGCCACGCCCACCGCAATCAGGGCCAGCAGCAAGGTCTGCGTGGCGGGGTCGACCAGGGTCATGGCATACAGGCCCAGCGCAATGCCGCTCTGCGCCAGCAGCATCCAGCCACGCCGCCGCCCCAGCAGCCGGGTGAGCAGCGGCAACGGCAGGCGGTCGATCACCGGGGCCCACAGTACCTTGATCGAATAGGTGATGCCGACCCAGCTGAAAAAGCCGATCACGCTGCGCGTGATACCGGCATCGTGCAGCCAGGCGGAGAGGGTCGAGAATACCAGCAGGAAGGGCAGCCCGGCCGCCAGCCCCAGCAGCGACATGGCCACCACTTCCGGCCGGGTGTAGATGCGCCAGCCGGAGATGGCCGGGGTCGGAGAGGAGGTTTCCCGGCGAGCGGACATGACTTCAGAGATCGATGTCGTAGTCGATGATCAGCGGCGCATGGTCGGAGAAGCGCTGTTCCTTGTAGATGGATACCGCCAGCACCTTGTCCCGCAGCCGGGGCGTGATGACCTGATAGTCGATGCGCCAGCCCACGTTCTTCTCCCAGGCACGACCACGGTTGGACCACCAGGTGTACTGGTCCGGCTCCTGGTTGATGACACGGAAGGCATCGACAAAGCCGGCCGGGCCGAACAGTTCATCCATCCAGGCCCGTTCGTGGGGCAGGAAGCCGGAATTCTTCTGGTTCTGCTTCCAGTTCTTGAGGTCGATTTCCTTGTGTGCGATGTTCCAGTCGCCGCAGATGATGTACTCCCGCCGCTTGCGCCGAAAGCCCTTGAGAATGGGCATGAAGCATTCCAGGAATCGGTCCTTGGAGGCCTGCCGCTCCGGGCCGGCCGAGCCGGATGGTACATACAGCGAGGCCACGGAAAGGCCGGGGTAGCGCGCCTCCAGCCAGCGGCCTTCGCGGTCGAACTCGTCGCAGCCCATGTGGCTGCTGATCTCGTCGGGCTCCTTGCGGCAATACAGCGCGGTGCCGGCATAGCCCTTCTTTTCGGCATCGTTGTAAAAGCAATGGTAGCCTTCGGGCCAGAACACCGGGTCCTCGAGCTGGTGTACCTGGGCCTTGGTCTCCTGGATGCAGACAAAGTCGGCATTCTGGTCCGGCAGCCAGTCGAAGAACCCTTTGCGGGCCGCGGCGCGGATGCCGTTGGCATTGAAGCTGATGACGCGGAGCATGTCGTGTTCCCGTGCGGATGGATGGGGGCGATTGTCCCTGCCTCGCGGGACGAAGGCAAACCCGCGCTACAATGGCGCCATGAAACACTGGCTGATCATTCTGCTGCTGATGCCCTCCCTGCTGCAGGCCGAGGGCATGGAAGACGCCCTGCGTCTGGTGGAGTCCCTGCAGATGGCCCGCCTGGCCCGGTTGCAGGAGCGCCTGCCGGTACCGGTGAAGCCCTTTGCCAGCGATGGCTGCAGCGGCGGCATGTCCGCAGGCTGGACCGTGTTTGCCGAAGGGCTGCCGGGGGTGGCCAAGAAGCTGGGCCGGCGGCCGCCGTGGGAGGGTTGCTGCGTCATCCATGATCGTGCCTACTGGCAGGGCCGTGGCGAGGGTGGTTATGCCGCCCGTCTGGCCGCCGATCAGGCGTTGCGCCAATGCGTGCTGGACACGGCTGCCGCCGAGGGTGATGCCTGGGCGGCGCAGGTCGGCATCCCGCCCGAGCGCATGCAGGCCTTGATGCGGCAGGTGGCCGGTGCCATGTACCTCGCGGTACGGCTGGGTGGCGGGCCCTGTACCGGCCTGCCCTGGCGCTGGGGGCATGGCTGGCCCGAATGCGACAGCCTGCCGGATGATCGGCACATGGCACGCATGGAGTCCGGACGATGACGACACAGTATCCCGACCTGAAGGGCGCGCGCGTGCTTGTCACCGGTGCCTCGGGTGGCCTGGGCGCGGCGATGGCCCGTGCCTTCGGTGCCCAGGGCGCCCGTGTGGTGGTCCACTACCGGACCCGGGCCGAGGGCGCGGCCCAGACCGCGCTGGCCGTGGCCGAGGCGGGCGGCGAGGCGGTCAAGCTGCGCGCCGACCTGCGTTCGGAGGCCGCCATCGAGCGGCTGGTGGATGACGCCTGGCAACAGTGGGACGGCCTCGACGTGGTGGTCAACAACGCCGGCGTCGTGCTCAAGGCGGCCATCCTCGATGCCGGCAGCCGCTGGTGGGACGATGTCCTGAACGTGAACCTGCGCGCCCCCTATCTGCTCTCGCGGCGCGTCGCCGCGCGCATGATCGATGCCGGCATCCGCGGCACCATCCTGCACAACAGCAGCATCCATGCGCGAAGGAGCACCCGGTATTTCTCCGCCTATGCCGCCTCCAAGGCAGCACTGGAAATGCTGGCCAGCGTGCAGGCGCTGGAATGGGCCGAACACGGCATCCGCGTGAATTGCGTGGCGCCGGGCGTGGTCCCGGTGGAGCGCACGGCCACGGCCCTTGCCGAGGCCGAGGAGCTGTGGCGGCCGCACATTCCGCTCGGGCGTTACGGGCGGCCCGAGGAGATCGCCGAGCTGACCCTGTTCCTTGCCTCCGAGGCCAGTGGCTGGACCACCGGACAGTCCTATGTGGCCGATGGTGGTATGCTTGCGCGCATCGACATGCCGCGCCGCCCGCGGCCGCCCTTGCCACCCGAACCCGACCTGATCGAAGACGACTGAAGCCGATGAAAGACTACCAGCGCGAGTTTCTCGACTTTGCCATCCGCCAGGGCGTGCTGCGCTTTGGCGAGTTCACCCTCAAGTCCGGCCGTACCAGCCCGTATTTCTTCAATGCCGGCCTGTTCAATACCGGTGCCGCCCTGGCGCGTCTCGGGCGCTACTATGCGCAGACCATTCTCGATGCCGGCATCGAATTCGATGTCCTGTTCGGACCGGCCTACAAGGGCATTCCCCTGGCTTCCGCCACTGCCGTGCAGCTGGCCGAGCAGCACGGGCGGGATGTGCCCTGGGCCTTCAACCGCAAGGAGGTCAAGGATCATGGCGAGGGCGGTACCATCGTCGGTGCGCCGCTCGAGGGCCGGGTACTGGTGATCGACGATGTCATCACCGCCGGTACCGCCATCCGCGAGTCGGTCGAGATCATCCGTGCCCAGGGCGCAGAACTCGCCGGGGTAGTGATCTCGCTCAACCGCAAGGAACGCGGACAGGGTGCGCGCTCCGCCATTCAGGAGGTGGAGCAGGAATATGGCGTGCCGGTGGCCAGCATCGTCGACCTCGACGATCTGGTGACCTACCTCGAGTCGGGCAATGTGGATGACTCGGCCCTGGAGGCCATCCGTGCCTATCGTGCCGAGTACGGGGTGGCATGAACACCCCGGCACCCGAACAGGAAGCGCCTCTGGCGGCCCGAGGGAGCGGCTGGAAGCTGTTCGGCATCGTCTTTGCCGGTGTTTTTCTGGCCCTGGCCGTGGCGGGGGTGATTGCCTGGCTGTGGCTGTTCCCGTCGCCCTTTACCCCGGTCCGGCTGTCGCCCGACGAGCAGCAGGTACTGGAACAGAAGCTGGAGCGGCTCGAGACCGCTGGCGGCACGGCCCCTGCGCGGGCACCCGATACCGGCCCTCGGCCCGATGAGCTGGATGCCGAGGGCAGGCTCCGGCCCGAGGCCTACAGCGAAAACCCCGAGGGGCGGGAGATCGAGTTCAGCGAGCGCGAACTCAATGCCCTGCTGGCCAGCGACCCGGAGCTTGCGCGGCGCATGGCCATCGACCTGTCGAATGACTTGGTCAGCCTCAAGCTGCTGATCCCGGTGCCCGAGGACTTCCCCGTCATGGCCGGCAGGACGGTCCGCGTGCGTGCCGGCATGACCGTGCGCATGAAGGATGGCCAGCCCCAGTTCATCCTGCGGGGCGTCAGTGTCATGGGTGTGCCGCTGCCCAATGCCTGGCTGGGCGAGGTCAAGCATCGCGACCTTGC
>RFHG01000428.1 GCA_003696465.1 Gammaproteobacteria bacterium
AAGGGGCGTTTCTGAACCTGCTGGTGAAGCTCACCGGGGCGCGGCGCATCATCGAGGTGGGCACCTTCACCGGGTACAGCTCCATTGCCATGGCGCTGGCGGTGCCCGAGGGCGGGCTGGTGCTGTGCTGCGACCTGAGCCACCACTGGACCGCCATTGCCCGGCGCTACTGGCAGGAGGCAGGCGTCGACGACCGCATCGACCTGCGCCTGGCACCGGCGCGCGCCACCCTGGACCTGCTGGTGGACGAGGGCTGGGACGATTTCGACATGGCCTTCATCGACGCCGACAAGGAGAACTACATCTACTACTACGAGTCCTGCCTGAAGCTGCTGAGGCCCGGCGGCCTGATCGTGGTGGACAACACCCTGTGGGACGGCGCCGTGGCCGACCCGGCCAATCACGAACCGAGCACCGAGGCAATCCGCGCCTTCAACGAGCATGTGCGAGATGATGAACGCGTGGACCTGTCGATGATCCCGGTGGCCGACGGCCTGACCCTGTTGCGCAAGCGGCCATGAAACGCCTGTCGTTCCTGCTGCTCGCTCTTGCCTGTACCTGGCCGCTGCAGGGCGCTGCCCACCCTCCGCAGGCGCCTGATGCACGGCACCATGCGCCGGAGCACGCCCTGCTGCTGGACTACCGGCACCCCATGCGCATACCGGGCACCGCATGCACCGTGACCCTGACCGACTACCGCTGGGCGCCCTGCCCGCAGGGCATGCGCTGTGTCCATGCCGGGACCGAAACCGTGGGGCTGCTGCTGGAAGGCCCGGGCGGGTTGCAGATGCGTATGCGCACGCGCCGCATCATCGGCCAGGGCGGATTCCAGGGCCGGCTGCAGGCCGGCGGGGTGAGCATTCGGGTCGAGGCGACCGAGCCGGAACCGGCACGGGTCCTGATCCAGGTGCGCCAGCAGCCCGGGGGCGGACCCTGCGCCGGGCTGCCCCGCTAGCCTAGGCTACCGTCCGGCCGCTTCAGGCCGGCTCGAGATTGGCGTAGGCCAGCACCAGCCACTTGCTGCCCGCCTCGTCGAACTGGACCTGCACGCGGGCGCTGGGGCCGTTGCCCTCGGCCTGGGTGATGAAGCCCTCGCCGAATCGGGCATGACGTACCCGCTGGCCGATCTGCAGGCCCCCGTCGAGGGCCGGCTCCACTGTGCTCGCCGCCGCAGCGGGGCGGCGGGCGTAGTGTGTCTCCTGCACCGGGATGACCGGGCGCACCGGCTCGATCAGCTCTTCCGGAATCTCGCCAATGAAGCGCGAGGGCGGGTTGTAGAGGTCGCGCCCGTACAGCCGGCGACGCTCGGCACAGACCAGATAGAGCTGGCGCCGCGCCCGGGTAATGCCCACATAGCAGAGCCGGCGCTCCTCCTCCAGCCGGCCCGGCTCTTCCGATGACATCTGGTGCGGGAACAGGCCCTCCTCCATGCCAACCAGGAACACCAGCGGAAACTCCAGACCCTTGGCGCTGTGCAGGGTCATCAGCTGCACGCAGTCCTCCCAGCTGTCGCCCTGACCCTCGCCGGCCTCCAGCGCGGCATGGGCCAGAAAGGCAGTGAGCGTGTCCATGCCCTCGTGTTCTTCCTCGTCCAGCCTGAACCCGCGCGCCGCGCCCACCAGTTCCTCCAGGTTTTCCTG
>RFHG01000429.1 GCA_003696465.1 Gammaproteobacteria bacterium
CCGTAAAGCAGATAACCGATGCGATGATAGCCCGCCTGCAAAAGATCAAAGGGGCAATGGTGCGTCGGCAGCTGGTAGAAATAGACCGAAATGAAGCTGACCACCGCGACCAGAGCCACCGGGAAAAAGAACGCCGCGAGCAGCGCGGCCCCATAGCGCAGCCAGGCCGCCTGCCAGCGCAGCATCGCCAGCAGCAGAAGCAGCAGCAGGATGCCGTGACCGTAGAACAGGGCCATGACCGGACGCACCGGCAGTTCAGTCAAACTGCTGGCGACCCCACTTCCGGCCGGTGAGAAGAGCGAACCGCAGCAGGAGGTGATGATTTGCGGCTCGAGTCCTGTGAAAAAGCTCAGCTGCAGGGCACAGTCGAGCAGCACCAGCAGCCAGAGGGGCACCAGCGAGGCATACAGGGTTCGGGTCAGGGGATAGTCGGGAGAGCGCCGCACCAGCAGGTTGGCGGCCAGCCAGAGCCCGCCGGCAAAAAAGAGGCCGAGCTTCAGCGCCAGCAAGGGCCAGCCGACCGGATTGGCGTTGAGGGTCCCCGTGGCGCACATAGCACCGACGAACTGGTCATGCAGGCCATCGGCGGTATGGACGAAGAGCGCCAGAGCCACCAGATGAAAAGCGACGGCCCAGGCGACCAGAGTGGAGACCAGGCTGGTACGCCGCTCCAGATACAGCTGGCTGGCCGAGCAGTCCCCGGGATTCCAGCGGCGCAGCACCGCCCAGACGGTCGGCAGCGCAAGGGTCAGCAGTAGCAGGGAGAGCAGACTGCCGGTCAAAAGCGCCAGGATTTCCGGGTGGAGGATCATCTCCCCTCCCCGGCCAGGCGACCGTCACGCAGATCAAAACGCCGATCGACCATGGCATGGTTCATCACCAGCGGATCGTGGGTGGCAAACAGGATGGTGCGCCCGTCGGCCGCCAGATCCTGAAGAATCCCCAACAGCTCCCGCGCCAGCTCACTGTCCAGGTGAGCGGTCGGTTCGTCGGCGATGACAACCTGCGGATCGTTGATCAGCGCCCGGGCGATGGCGACCCGCTGCTGCTCGCCGCCGGAAAGCCAGCGCACCTTGCGCCCGGCCAGTTTCGCCAGGCCGAAACGCTCCAGCAGCGCATCGGCGCGCCGGCGCATCTGCGCAGGCCGGTCGGGCAGGACGTAAAGGGGAAGCATGACGTTTTCCCGCACCGTCAGTTCGCGCACCA
>RFHG01000064.1 GCA_003696465.1 Gammaproteobacteria bacterium
CGCAACTACCTGATTGCGGAGAACGGCCTGAACATCGGCTTCATCACGCCCATCTCGCAGCACTTCTGTGCCAGTTGCAACCGCGTACGCCTGACGGCAGACGGGCAAATGCACATGTGTCTGGGGCAGGAACATCGCTACGACTTCGCCCGGCTGCTGCGCGGCGGCATTGACGATGCGACCCTCGTTGACCATATACTGGCAGCCATTGCGCTCAAGCCCGAGCGACACGAGTTTCGCGAACGCCCGGAGCAGGTCCTGCGTTTCATGTCGCAGACAGGGGGCTAGGGCCAACCATGGGTTTTCGCGAACCACCCGGCGGAGGCTGCCATCATGCCCGACACGGCATTCACTCGACGCGAGCTGCTGGCCATGCTGGGTCTGGCCGTGCTGCCCGGCACGGCCCTCCCTGCTGCCGACCTGCTGCGTTTCGGCCTCACTCCGGTCATCCTTGACGATCAGGTCGGATTCCTGCGCCAGTGGCGAAACTGGCTGTCCGAACGCCTGCATGCCCGTGTCCGTTTCGTGCAACGGCGCACCTATCGCGAGATCAGCAACGAGCTCATCAACGAGGAGCTGGACAGCGCCTGGGTATGCGGCTACCCGTATGTACGGCATCAGCCGTACATGCGCCTGCTCGCGGTACCCAGCTACAATGGTGCGCCCTGGTATCACTCGCTCATCATCCGCAACCATCGGCTCGAGAAGATCCACGACATTACGCATTTGCGGGATCGGGTGTTCTGTTTCTCCGACCCGGATTCCAATTCCGGCTATCTCTATCCCAGCTATCGGTTCATGCAACTGGGCATCGACCCCGACCGCTTCTTTCGACGCACCTTCTTTACCTGGGCGCATCGCAACACCATCGATGCCGTTGCCAGCGGCCTGGCCGACGCCGGCGCCGTGGACAGCTATGTCTGGGAGCAGTACCGGCGACACCACCCCGAGATCACCCGCAAGACGGTGATCATCGAACGCTCGCCCCGTTTCGGCTTCCCGCCCATTGTCGATCGCCCCTCGCTGGCACAGGCCACTCATGCACAGCTGCAACAGACCCTGCTCAACATGCAGGACGATCCGGGTGGACACCGGCTGCTTGAGGCCCTGGGGCTGAGCGGATTTGCCCCTCCGGACGAGCAGCTCTATGCCGGGATACGGGACATGTGGGAACAGCTGGCCCACCGTGGCCTGGTTCCGGACAAGACACGGAGGGCGCCATGATCCCTGCCTGCCTGCCCTCGTGCGCCCCCAACCCCGACCGGTCATGGTGCATCTGAGTTATCGCCTGCGCATTCCCCTCAGCATGGCGGCCAGCGCGGTGCTGACGGCACTTGTTCTGGGCCTGGTGATCAGCTGGCAGACCTTTCAAAATGTGGTTCAGGACCGGATTGCGGAAAACCTGCGCCTTGCCCATGCCCTGAGCCCAGTCCTGCGCGAGGCCCTCAAGCACGACGACATCTGGCTCGCCTACAACCTGCTGCGCGGGCCTCGCAACACCCCGGATGGTGGCGAACACGACCCGGGGCGGGTACTGGTGCTGCTGGATCAGTGGGACCGGATCTTCTCGAGCAGCGACCCCGAACGCTTCCATGTCGGCGATGCGGCCACCGACTACCCCGAACTCGGCAACATCCGCCCGCACCGCGAAACACCAGAGCGGGACGGGCCGGAGATCCTGCGCGACAGCCGGCGCATCGTGCTGGCCACCGACCTGGAAAGCGAGGGCGAGCGCATCGGCACCCTGATCATTTTCCACCCGCTCGCTTCGGTCTGGGAACGCTTCATGCAGATCGTGCACCAGGGCCTGCTCGCCATCCTTGCCGTGCTCCTGGTACTGGGCCTGATCGGCTGGTACTGGGGACGTTACATGGTCACACCCCTTACGCGCCTTTCCCGCTGCATGGAACGCCTGCCCAACGAACGTCTCGAAAATCTTCAATGCGAGATCTACGAGGGCAACGATGAGATCGGCCTGCTCGGTCGACAGTTTCGCAAGATGGTTTCCGCGCTGAAGGAAAAGCAGCTGCTGGAACAGCAGCTGATGATGCAGGAACGACTGGCGGCCATCGGCAGACTGACCGCCGGCGTGGCACACGAGATCAACAACCCGCTGGGCGGCATGCTGATGGCCATCGACAACTGGCGCCGCCTGAAACCGGAGCAGCGTGACAGCGAACGGCTGCTCGGCATACTCGAGCGTGGTCTGCAGCAGATCGGCGAAACCGTGGCCGCCCTGCTGGTGGAGAGCCGGGGCGAGCAGCGCAGCTTCACCATGGATGACATCGATGACCTCAAGACGCTGCTCGCCTCGCATCCCCTCCCGCCCGGCGCGCGTATCGAATGGCACACGGCGCTGCAGCGGCCGGTCAGGCTCCCGGCAACGGCCATTCGACAGATCCTGCTCAACCTGGTGGGCAACGCCATCCAGGCCATCGGCCCCGATCAGCATGTCCAGGTCGAGTTGCGCCAGAGCGAGGAAGCCCTCATCATCGAGGTTGCCGACAACGGTCCGGAAATCCCCGAAACGCAGTTGCAGCATCTTTTCGAGCCCTTTCAGAGCAGCCGCGAGGACGGTAC
>RFHG01000430.1 GCA_003696465.1 Gammaproteobacteria bacterium
CTGCCCGGCGTTGCGCCCGGGGCGGAAGCCGTAGGACGATTCAGAGAAGTGCGGGTCGAACAGGGGCATCAGCTGCTGATGCATGGCCTGCTGGATGAGGCGGTCGAGCACGGTCGGTATCCCGAGCATGCGCATCCCCTTGCCAAATGGCTTGGGAATCTCGACCTTGCGTACCGGTTGTGGTTGGTAGCTCCCCGCCAGCAGGGCTTCTCGGATGCAGGGCCAGTTTGCCTTGAGGTGGTCGCCGAGTTCATCGACGCTCATGCCGTCGATGCCTGCGGCACCCTTGTTGCTCACCACCCTTCGGTAGGCGGCCTGCATGTTCTCCCAGCTGACAATCCTCTCCATCAGCCGAGTGGTTTCCGGGCAGGAGGTCTCCTCGGTTGCCGTGTCCCTTGGCACACCGCCGGCATACTCTCGCGACTTCCGGTCACTACCCTCTGCCGAGGCGACGGGCATCTCAGCCCGCCCTTCTGTTCCTGCAGGTGACATCGAAACTCTGGCTCCTGTCCAACGCTTCATGTTCGGCCCTTCGTCAAGCGGTCAGTTTGACTACTATGGCCTCTGCTGACTTCTGCCGCCCCATCGGTACGCCTTGCGGCGCCCCTAGCTCGAAGCAGGACGACAGACATCCCAGGGTAAGACGCGTGACCTTCCTCCCACATACCCGCCGCATCTACAGCCTCACCCTCCCGGATGACTATTGGACTTTGAAGAGCATGGCCTTCTCGTCCGAATGAGACTGCCTCGTATGCGGTTTCTGTACGTCGGGCCGGGAGTTTGCCTACGGCTTCCTTCAGATTCCACCTCGCGATGGACACCCTTGCCGTTCAGCTAGTGGTTCCCGCCATCAGGGCCCACAGGGGACTTGCACCCCCAAGTCATCCAGCAACCACCACAGTTGCCGGAACAGCGCCAGTCAAGGCGCTACGCGCCATGCCTGGCGCACCATGACAAAGCCCCGGCCGCCATGAAGGCAACCGGGGCCTGAAGTCCATCCGATGTTCGATTGAAAGCCGCTGGATTCCTACTCTTCACACAGGACCGTGCCGGCCACCTGCTCGGCAAACTTGCGGCAG
>RFHG01000431.1 GCA_003696465.1 Gammaproteobacteria bacterium
CATCGCCGGCATCAAGGCTGCCGACGAGGGGCTGGAGGTGGCCGGGTCGGTGATGGCCTCGGATGCCTTCTTCCCCTTCCGGGACGGCATCGATGCCGCCCACGAGGCCGGCATCCGCGCCGTGATTCAGCCCGGCGGCTCGATGCGCGACGAGGAGGTGATTGCCGCCGCCAATGAACATGGCATGGCCATGGTCTTTACCGGCATGCGCCACTTCCGCCACTGACCAGGGCGGGGTGGCTCACCCCCGCCAGAGCATGGCGACTCCGAGCAGGATCACCACCACCCCGAACAGGCGCCGCAGCCGCGCGGCCGGCAGGGCATGGGCCAGGCGCGCGCCCAGAGGGGCCACCAGCATGCTGGCCACCACGATGCCAAGCAGCGCCGGCCAGTAGAGGTAGCCGGTACTGCCTGCCGGCAGGCGCGGGTCGCTCCAGCCCGCCGCCACGAACCCCAGCGCACCAAACAGCGCCAGCGGCAGGCCGCAGGCACTGGCCGTAGCCACGGCCTCCTGCGCCCGCACGCCATGCCAGAGCAGGAACGGGACGGTGAGCGTGCCACCGCCGATGCCCAGCAGGGCGGAAACAAAGCCGATGACCCCGCCGCCCATGCCCAGCAGCCAGCGCCCGGCCTGATGCAGCCCTGCGCGCACCGTGGGCGCGGCCAGCAGCCACAGCCCGATGAGCAGCTCGAAGACACCGAACACGCGCTTCAGCCCGTGCCCGGGCAGCAGGTGCGCCAGCCAGGCACCGGCCAGCGCGCCGGCCACCAGCCCCGGCAGCATGTGACCGAACAGGTCCCAGCGTACGGCGCCACGGCGATTGTGGGCGTGAATGGAAGAAAGCGCGGTGAATACGATGGTGGCAAGCGAGGTGCCAATGGCCAGGTGCACGCTCACGGCCGGATCGATACCCATGCGCGGCAGCAGCCAGACCAGCACCGGTACGATCAGCAGGCCGCCACCGATGCCGAACAATCCGGCAGACAGCCCGCTCAGCGCCCCCACGCCGAGAAAGGCGGCCAGTGCGATCAGGCCCGTGCTCATGGGGTCTTGCCGTAGAGGCGGCTGTAGAGACCGTCGCTGCGGATGAGTTCCTCGTGGGTGCCCTCCTCGATGATGCGCCCGTCATCGAAGACCAGGGCACGGTCGGCCTGGCGCACGGCCGACAGCCGGTGCGCCACGATCAGGGTGGTGCGCCCCTCGAGGAAACGGGAAAGATTGGCATGCACCCGGGCCTCGGTTTCGGCATCCAGCGCCGAGGTGGCCTCGTCGAGGATGACCACGGCCGGATCGGTGAGCACCATGCGGGCAATGGCCAGCCGCTGGCGCTGGCCGCCGGAGAGGCGCACGCCGTCGCGGCCGATCAGGGTATCCAGCCCCTCGGGCATCTGTTCCACCACCTGGCGCAGCTCGGCCACTTCGAGCGCCTGCCACAGGGCCGCGTCGGGCATCTCGCGGCCCAGGGTCAGGTTCTCGCGCAGGGTGTCGTTGAACAGGGCCGGGTGCTGCAATACCGTGCCGACATGCTCGCGGATCACGTCCAGCCCAATCTCCTGCATGGGTATGCCCTCGTAGCGCACCTCGCCACGCTGCGGCAGGTAGAGCCCCAGCAGCACCTGCACCAGGGTGGACTTGCCGCCGCCGCTGGCCCCGACCAGGGCCACCTTCTCCCCGGCGGCCACATTCAGGTTGACCCCCTTGAGGATCTCTTCCGGGGCAGCGCCATAGCGGAAATGCACGTCCCGAACCGAAATCGAGACCGTGCGCCGGCCCTCGAAGGGATTGTGCAGATGCGGCCAGGCCGGCTCCTCGTGCAGCGACAACAGCCGGTTGATGCGCCCCAGGGCGGCCCTGGCGCCGTACCAGCTGTAGTGAATGTTCAGAACCTCCTGCACCGGGGTCATCATGAACCACAGATAGCCGAATACGGCCATCATCTCGCCAATGCTCAGGCCGGAGAACACCACCATCAGCATGCTGACCGCCCGGAAGCTCTCGAAACCAAACAGAAAAATGAAGAACGAGAACCGGCCGGCGGCATCGCTCTGCCAGGAGAATCGCGCCGCGTGCTCGCTGATGTGGCGGGCGCGATCGATCACGCGCTGGATGTAGTGCCCCTCGCGGTTCATGGCCCGGATCTGGTGGATGGCATCCAGCGTTTCCACCAGGGCCTGCTGGAACAGCTCGAAGGCCCGGTTCTCGCGCTGCTTGAGCAGCTTGACCTTCTTGCCCATGATGACGGTGAACCAGATCACCGCCGG
>RFHG01000065.1 GCA_003696465.1 Gammaproteobacteria bacterium
CCTGGTTCGCGTGGGTGCCGGGAATGGTCTGGCTGGGGCTCAAGACCGCCTTTTTCCTGTTGCTGTATCTGTGGTTCCGGGCGACCTTCCCGCGTTACCGCTATGACCAGATCATGCGTCTGGGCTGGAAGGTGCTGATTCCGGTGACCATCGTCTGGATCTTCGGCGAGGGTATTGCCATCGCCCTGGGCTGGCAGCCCTGGTTGAGTGGAGGGGCCTGACATGAGCCTGAACCTTTCGCACTATTTCAAGAGCTTCACCTTCTGGGAACTGCTCAAGGGCATGCGACTGACCGGGCGCTATCTGTTCGCCCGCAAGATCACCGTCCAGTATCCCGAGGAGCGCGCCCCCATGTCGCCGCGCTTCCGCGGGCTGCATGCCCAGCGCCGCTATGCCAATGGCGAGGAGCGTTGCATCGGCTGCAAGCTGTGCGAGGCGGTCTGCCCGGCGCTGGCCATCACCATCGAGACTCACGAGCGCGAGGACGGGACGCGTCGTACCACCCGCTATGACATCGACCTCTTCAAGTGCATCTACTGCGGCTTCTGCGAGGAGGCCTGTCCGGTGGATGCCATCGTCGAGACCCGGGTCTACGAGTATCACTTCGAAAACCGCGAGGACGCCATCATGACCAAGGAGAAGCTCCTCGCGGTCGGCGACAAGTACGAGGCGCAGATCGCTGCCGATCGCGCCGCCGACGCACGGTATCGGTGAGGCAATGGATTTCACTTTCAACCAGTTCGTGTTCTACCTGTTCAGCGCCATCATGGTGATTTCGGCGCTGCGCATGATCAGTGTGCGCAATCCGGTCCATGCCGTGCTGCACCTGGTGCTCACCTTCTTCACGGCGGCCGTCTTGTGGGTTCAGCTCGGCGCGGAATTTCTCGGTATCGTGCTGGTGCTGGTCTATGTCGGGGCGGTCATGGTCCTGTTCGTGTTCGTGGTGATGATGCTCGACATCAACATCGCGCGCATGCGCGAAGGCTTTGTCCGCTTTCTGCCCGTGGGGCTGACTGTTGCCATCGTGATGCTGGCCGAAATGCTGGTGGTGCTGACGGGCCGGGTCTTCAAGCTGACGCCACCGCCCATGCCACCGGCCGATTACAGCAACACCGAGGCCCTGGCCGGGGTGCTCTATACCGGCTATGTCTATCCCTTCGAGATCGCGGCCTTCGTGCTGCTGGTGGCCATCATCGCAGCCATCGCGCTCACCCTGCGTCGCCGGCCCGGAACCCTGCACCAGGACCCGGCCAGGCAGATACGGGTCCGGGCGAAGGACCGGCTGCGTATCGTGCAGATGAAGACGGAGAAGCGCTCATGATCGGGCTTACCGAATATCTGGTGCTTGGGGCCATCCTGTTCTCGATCAGTGTGGCGGGCATCTTCCTTAACCGCAAGAACCTGATCGTGCTGCTGATGTGCATCGAGCTCATGCTGCTTGCGGTAAACATCAATTTCATCGCCTTCTCGCATTTTCGCGAGGATCTGGCCGGTCAGGTATTCGTGTTCTTCATCCTGACCGTTGCCGCGGCCGAGGCGGCCATCGGTCTGGCCATTCTGGTGGTGCTGTTCCGCAACCGTCGCAGCATCAACGTGCTCGATGTCGATGAGCTGAAGGGGTAGGGCATGAGCATGCAGACCGTCTTTCTGCTGATTCCGCTGAGCGCCCTCGCCGGTGCCGTGGTGGCCGGCCTGTTTGGCCACTGGATCGGGCGCGCCGGGGCACACACCGTGACCATTCTCGGCGTGGCCGTGTCCTTCGTGCTTTCGCTGGTGGTGGCCAAGGCCATGTTCATCGACGGAATGGAACCCTGGAACGGGCCCGTCTACACCTGGCTGGTGACCGAGGGTATCCGCTTCGAGGTCGGTTTCCTGATCGACAATCTCACCACCCTGATGATGGTGGTGGTGACCTTCGTTTCGCTGATGGTGCATGTCTATACCATCGGCTACATGCACGACGACCCCGGTTACATCCGTTTCTTCAGCTACATCTCGCTGTTCACCTTCTCCATGCTGATGCTGGTGATGTCGAACAACTTCATGCAGTTGTTCTTCGGCTGGGAGGCGGTCGGCCTGGTGTCCTATCTGCTGATCGGCTTCTACCACCAGCGCGAGAGTGCCATCTACGCCAACATGAAGGCCTTTCTGGTCAACCGGGTCGGGGATTTCGGCTTTGTGCTGGGGATTGGTCTGGTGCTCATGTATGCCGGCAGCCTCGACTATGCCGAGGTGTTCGAGGCCGCGCCCCGGTTTGCCGACAGCACCATCGAGCTCCTGCCGGGCGAGGCCTGGTCGGTGATGACGGCCATCGGCATCCTGCTGTTCATCGGTGCCATGGGCAAGTCGGCCCAGGTTCCGCTGCATGTCTGGCTGCCCGATTCGATGGAGGGCCCTACCCCCATCTCGGCGCTGATCCATGCCGCGACCATGGTCACCGCCGGTATCTTCATGGTGGCGCGCATGTCGCCGCTGTACGAGTACAGCGAAACGGCGCTGGCATTCATCATGGTGATTGGTGCAGTGACGGCCTTCTTCATGGGCCTGATCGGCATCGTGCAGAACGACATCAAGCGCGTGATCGCCTACTCCACGCTCTCCCAGCTCGGCTACATGACCACTGCCCTGGGCGCATCGGCGTATTCCGTGGCCATCTTCCACCTGATGACCCATGCCTTCTTCAAGGCCCTGCTGTTCCTGGCCGCCGGTTCGGTCATCATCGCCATGCACCACGAACAGGACATGCGCAAGATGGGCGGGCTGCGGAAATACATGCCCGTCACCTACTGGACCGCCCTGGTCGGCTCGCTGGCCCTGATCGGCTTCCCCGGCTTTTCCGGCTTCTTCTCCAAGGACTCCATCATCGAGGCGGTCCATGCCTCGGAACTCCCGGTTGCGGGCTTTGCCTGGCTGATGGTGCTGCTGGGCGTGTTCGTGACGGCCCTGTACACCTTCCGCATGTTCTTCCTGGTCTTCCACGGCGAGGAACGCATGGATGAGCACACCCGCAGCCATCTGCACGAATCCCCCTGGGTGGTGACGGTGCCGCTCGTCCTGCTGGCCATCCCCTCGGTCCTGGCCGGTCTGCTCATCGATCCGATCGTGGTTGGCGACTTCTTCCGCGGCGTGATTGCCGTGGCACCGGAGCATGCTGCGGTACACGAGCTGGCCGAAGAATGGCATGGTGTGGCCGCTTTCATCGAACACGGCATCATGGGCCCGGCCTTCTGGCTGGCCATGGCCGGCCTGTTCACCGCCTGGTTCGTGTACATGCGCAGGCCGCAGCTTGCCGATGCCTGCGCAAGACGCTGCAGCCTGCTGTATCGCGTGCTGGCCAACAAGTACGGATTCGACGATTTCAATCAGGCCGTGTTTGCAAATGGTGCGGTAATGCTGGGCCGCTTCCTGTGGCGGGTAGGCGATGTGTTCCTCATCGACCGCCTGCTGGTCAATGGTGCCGCTGCCGTCACCGGCTGGATGGCCCAGGTCACGCGCCGGTTGCAGACCGGTTATCTCTATCACTACGGATTTGCCATGATCCTCGGGCTCATCGGCCTGCTGGGCTGGTATGTCGTGCTTTGAAGAAGGGCTGATGCATGTTTGCTGACTGGCCATTGCTGAGTCTGGTGATCTGGACCCCGATTGTGGGCGGGGTACTGGTATTGCTGGCCGGTGACCGGGCCCCGGATGGCGCACGTCGCCTGGCGTTGGCTGTCTCTCTGGTTACCTTCCTGCTCAGCATCCCGCTGTGGACGGGCTTCGACGGCAGCACCTGGCGCATGCAGTTCGAGGAATTCGTGCCCTGGGTGACGGCCTACAACATCAACTATCACCTGGGCATCGACGGCCTTTCCATGCCGCTGATCCTGCTCACCACGTTTGTCACCGTGCTGGTGGTGATCGCCGGTTGGGAGGTGATCCAGTACCGCGTGGCACAGTACATGGCGGCCTTCCTCATCATGGAGGGGCTGATGATCGGGGTCTTTGCCGCCCTTGATGCCATGCTGTTCTACATCTTCTTCGAGGCCATGCTCATTCCCATGTACCTGGTCATCGGGGTCTGGGGCGGGCCGCGCCGGGTCTATGCCAGCATCAAGTTCTTCCTCTATACCTTCCTCGGCTCGGTCTTCATGCTGGTCTCGCTGATCTGGATGTATGCGCAGTCCGGCAGCTTCGAGATCCTCGACCTGCACAAGCTGCCCCTGGGCATGACGGCCCAGATCCTGATCTTCCTCAGCTTCCTGGCCGCCTTTGCGGTCAAGGTGCCGATGTGGCCGGTGCACACCTGGCTGCCGGATGCCCATGTCGAGGCCCCCACCGGCGGGTCGGTGATCCTGGCTGCCATCATGCTCAAGATCGGGGGCTACGGTTTCGTCCGTTTCAGCCTCCCGGTCACGCCCGATGCCAGCGCCGAACTGGCCTGGCTGGTGGTACTGATGTCACTGGTGGCGGTGGTCTATATCGGTTTCGTTGCCCTGGTGCAGGCCGACATGAAAAAGCTGATCGCCTATTCCTCGATCGCCCACATGGGTTTCGTGACCCTGGCCTTCTTCGTGCCTTTCTACATCCTGCGCAATACCGGTGATGCCGCCGGCAGCACGCTGGCCATCCAGGGCGGGATGGTGCAGATGATCTCCCACGGATTCATTTCGGCGGCGCTGTTTCTCTGTGTCGGCGTGCTGTACGACCGGCTGCACTCGCGCGAGATCAGTACCTATGGCGGGGTGGTCAATGTCATGCCGGTGTTTGCCGCCTTCTTCGTCCTGTTTGCCATGGGTAATACCGGTCTGCCAGGTACCTCGGGTTTCGTCGGCGAATTCATGGTCATCCTGGCCAGCATCAAGGCCAATTTCTGGATCGCCTTCCTGGCCGCCACCACCCTGATCGTGGGCGCTGCCTACACATTGTGGCTGGTCAAGCGTGTGATCTTCGGGGCCGTCCGCAGCCAGCAGGTGGCCGGCCTGTCCGACCTGAACGGGCGTGAATTCCTGATCCTTTCCCTGCTGGCCGTGATGGTGCTGGCGATCGGCCTGTGGCCCGCGCCCCTGATCGATGTGATG
The DNA here is from genome assembly GCA_003696465.1 of Gammaproteobacteria bacterium. Taxonomy (GTDB): domain Bacteria; phylum Pseudomonadota; class Gammaproteobacteria; order J044; family J044; genus J044. The sequence continues at coordinate 5,061 of RFHG01000065.1, forward strand.
GAGGTCTCCATCGATCACCTCATCGAGCACATGATGGTGTCCAAGCTATGAGTTTTTCCCTGTCCATGCTGACCCCGGTACTGCCCGAGATCCTGCTCGCCGGCATGGCCTGCCTGGTGCTTGTGGTGGATGCCTTCCTGCCCGATACGCGGCGTGGCTGGAGCTGGTTTCTGGCCCAGGCCAGCCTGGTGATTGCCTTTGTCGTGCTGCTGCGCGTGGCGGGGGAGGGCAGTCTGCTGGCCTTCGACGGCCAGTTCGTGCTCGATCGTCTGGCGGTCCTGCTCAAGGCCGGCGTGCTGGTACTCGGATTCGTGGCCTTCAGCTATACCCGTCCCTGGTTGCAGGAGCGGGGCCTGTTCCGGGGCGAATACTTCGTGCTCGGCCTGTTCGCGCTGCTTGGCATGATGATCCTCATTTCGGCGGGCAGTCTGCTGGTGCTGTATCTGGGTCTGGAGCTGATGTCGCTTTCGCTCTACGCCATGGTGGCCTTCATGCGCAACGACGGGCGCGCCTCGGAGGCGGCCATGAAGTACTTCGTGCTCGGTGCCATTGCCTCGGGCATGCTGCTGTACGGCATGTCGATTCTGTACGGTGTGACCGGCAGCCTCGATCTGATGGAGATCAATCGCATCCTGCTGCGCGCCGGGGATGTGGATGTGGCCGTCCTGTTCGGCATGGCCTTCATCGTGGCCGGCATTGCCTTCAAGCTGGGGGCGGTGCCCTTCCACATGTGGATACCCGATGTCTACGAGGGCGCGCCGAC
>RFHG01000432.1 GCA_003696465.1 Gammaproteobacteria bacterium
CCAGTGAATGGAATGGGTCAGCACATGGCGCAGGGCGTTGACCTGGCGCAGGTATTCCACCAGCACTTCCTGCATTTGCAGGCGGACCGCCGTTGCGGTGGTCTCCGGCTTTACGTTCGGGTTGCCGTCACGGTCGCCACCAATCCAGGAACCGAAGCGCAGGAAGCTGGGGGCGCGCACCCGGGGCGTGCCATCGGCATGGTTGCCGTAGGTCCGGCGCAGGGCGCGCTCCAGGTAGCGGTAGGCCAGGGGCACGGCCTCGAACAGGCTCTCCTGGAAGTAGAACAGCCCGTACTTGATCTCGTCCACCACTTCGGGCTTGTGTTCGCGGACCTCGTTGGTACGCCAGTGGATGAGGATCTGCGTCTCCAGTTCGTCGATGATGTCCTGGCGCTGTTCGCGGCTCAGGCGATGGTCATCGAGCTTCTGGCTGGTGACGAAGATGCGGCGCTGCGCCTCCATGATGGTGCGCCGGCGCGCCTCGGTGGGATGGGCGGTGAACACCGGCATGTAACAGAGGGCATCGAGCAGTTTCTGCAGATTTTCGGCCGCGACGCCTTCCTCGTACAGCTCGCGCATGGTGATGTCGAACGAGCCCATCCACAGCGGCCCACCGGTGGCCATCTGCCTTCTGCGCCAGCGATGGGCGAAGGTCTCCTCGGCAATATTGACCAGCGCGAAATAGATGTTGAAGGCGCGGATCACCTGTTCCAGCACGGCGGGCTCCATGCCCGCGATCAGCTCCATCAGGCGTGCGCGCAGGGCAGGGTCTTCCTTCTTGCGCAGGTTGATGTACCCCTGGCGCAGAGTCTCCACATGGTCGTAGATGTCCTCGCCGGCATGCTTGCGCAGGACATTGCCTAGCAGCTGTCCGAGCAGTTTCACGCGCGAACGCAGCAGCTTGTCGTTGATGGGATTGTACTGAGCGATGGTCGTCATGAAATGAAAAGTCCTGCCGGCATGTCGGGATCACCGACCGGCCGCAGGACTGGCCCCCTGTTCAGGTATCGAAACGGCGCATATTATACCCGCAAAGGAAAAACCGTGTGCCAGTACCGCCACGCCGGAGGGCCCTCATGGCACCATGGATCATTTGTCCGGCATCGAGGTGTCTCCGTGTTGCCCGGTAATCTGCCCGATACTCCACCGCCCGACCAGACCGCGGCCTGGCGTGCGCTCGAGGCCCATGCCGCACGCCTGCGCCCGCTGCATCTGCGCAGCCTGTTCGATGCCGACCCCGACCGGGTCCAGGCCTTCACACTGGAGGCCGAGGGCATCCTGCTCGACTGGTCAAAGAACCGCATCGACCGGGCGGCGGCGGAGGCATTGTTTGCACTGGCACGGGAAATGGATTTCGCCGGCTGGCGCGAGCGCCTGTTTGCCGGCGAACCGGTGAACCTGACCGAAGGGCGGGCTGCCCTGCACATGGCCCTGCGCAACCGGTCAGGACGGCCGATGCGGGTGCAGGGCGAAGACGTGATGCCGCGGGTGCAGGCCGAACTCGAGCGCATGCGCCGCTTCGCCCACAGCGTGCACAGCGGTGGCTGGAAAGGGCATACCGGCCGGCCGATCACCGATGTCGTGCACATCGGGATTGGTGGGTCCGAACTGGGGCCAAGACTGGTGGTGCGCGCGCTGGAACCCTGGCAGCGGCCGGTGCCACGCGTGCAGTTTGTCTCCAACATGGATGACGCCGACCTGCAGAGCGCGCTGCGCGGACTGGATCCGGCACGCACCCTGTTCATCGTGGCCTCCAAGACCTTCACCACGGCCGAAACCCTGACCAATGCCGGGCGCGCCCGGCGCTGGCTGGTGGACGGGCTGGGAGATGCCGCCGCCGTGCGCCGGCATTTCGTGGCCATCAGCGCCGATGCACGGCGGGTGGCCGAGTTCGGTATCGACGAGGAAAACCGTTTCACCTTGTGGGACTGGGTGGGGGGACGCTATTCGCTGTGGTCGGCCATCGGGTTGCCCATCGTGCTGTCGCTGGGCATGGGGGTGTTCGAGGCATTGCTCGAGGGCGCCCATGCCATGGACGAGCATTTCCGCACTGCCGAGCCGGAGGCCAACCTGCCGCTGGTCCTGGCCCTGCTGGGCGTGTGGTACGGCAATTTCCTCGATGCCGACAGCCATGCCGTGCTGCCGTATGACGCCCTGCTCGAATGGCTGCCGGCGTGGCTGCAGCAGCTCGACATGGAGAGCTGCGGCAAGGGCGTGGACCGGGCCGGTCGCCCGGTCGGCTATGCCACCGGTCAGGTCATCTGGGGGCGCCCGGGTACCGATGGCCAGCATTCCTTCTACCAGTACCTGCACCAGTCACGGCGTATCGTGCCCTGCGACTTCCTGGCGGCGATCGAGCCTCGCCCCGGGCAGGAGTTTCCCCACCGCAGCCTGCTGGCGAGCTTCCTGGCCCAGCCTGAGGCGCTGATGAACGGCAAGGGGCGAGAGGCGGTGCTGGCAGAGCTGGATACCGAAGGCATGTCGGCGGAGGAGATCGAGTGGCAGGTGGCCCATCGGCTGCTGCCCGGGAATCGACCGAGCAACAGCCTCCTCTACCGTCGGCTGGATGCAGCCACCCTGGGGCGCCTGCTGGCCATGTACGAGCACAAGGCCTTTGCCCAGGGCGTGCTGTGGGCCATCAATCCCTTCGACCAGTGGAGTGTGGAGGAGGGCAAGCGCCTGTCTCGAGTCATTGACCGTGAGTTGGCAGAGGGGCGAGTGGGCGAGGGGCACGACCCGTCCACCCGGGCGCTGCTGGAAAGATGTCTGCAGGGCTGATCTGCCCGCCCGCTGTCGAGTGGGTGCAGCGGCCCCCGAATACATCGTTGCGCCGCCACTGCCTGGTGGGCCCGGCCGGGCCCATGCGGCTGGAGGAGGCCGGCGGCTGTGTCCTCGGCCTGGGCTTCGACTGCACGGGGCTGGAGCCGGAAGCCGACCGGGATGGCTGGCTGCCACGCCTGTTCGGCGGGCGTGGGCCGGTGCCGGTCTTCTTGCAGGGCACACCTTTCCAGATGCGCGTCTGGCAGGCACTGGCGGTGCTGCCCTGCGGGCAGACCACGCACTACGGTGCGCTGGCTGCCGCCATCGGACAGCCCGCAGCGGCGCGGGCGGTGGGACAGGCAGTGGGTGCCAATCCCGTGGCCTGGCTGGTTCCCTGCCATCGGGTGGTGGCTGCCC
>RFHG01000433.1 GCA_003696465.1 Gammaproteobacteria bacterium
ATCTTGGCCAGCAGCCGGTGCTGGCCAAGATTGCGCGGTGCATCGATGCCCAGCTCATCGGCCAGCGCGGCACGCAGGCCATTGGCGTTGAGCATGGGGTTGGGGATGAAGGCGATGGTAAACGGCTCGCCGAGCTGATTGATCAGCTTGCGGCAGAGCAGGGTCTTGCCGGTGCCGACCTCGCCCGTGACCTTGATGAAGCCCTCGCCGCTGCGCAGTGCCACCAGCAGCATGTTGAGGGCCTCCTGATGGGCATTGTGGCCGAAGTAGTAACCGGTATCGGGCGTCAACGAAAACGGCGCCTCGTTCAGACCGAAATGGCGCAGGTAGAGGGCCATGCTAGCCCCCGAGCCGCTGCCGGATGCTTTCGGGCAGATTCTGCATCTGCGGATCCACCACCTGACCCGCCTCGACCACCATCGGCTTGAGCATGATCACCAGTTCGGTCTTCACCTTGTGAGTGGCCTTGTGCTTGAAGGCATTGCCCAGCACCGGAATGTCCGACAGCCAGGGCACACCGCCGTCCAGGTCCTGCTCGGCCTCGCTCATGAGTCCGCCGATCACGACCATCTGCCCGCTCTTCACATGCACGATGCTGTCGGACTCGCGGATGGTACTGATGGCCAGCGGCAGGCTGATCTGCTGATCGGCGATGAGGATGTCCTTGCGGTCGTCCTTTACATCGGTAATGGACGGATGGATGTGCAGGGTGACCATGCCGTCCTCGGCGATCTGCGGCGTCACGTCCAGTGCGATGCCGGAGAAGAACGGCGTCAGCTCCACATTGGGGAAGGAGGTGGCGCTGGCCGCCGTGGTGGTGGTGGTAGATGACACCCCGGTGACGAACAGCTCGTCGTGGCCCACCTTGATTACCGCCTTCTGGTTGTTGATGGTGGAGATGCGCGGGCTCGACAGGACATTGACATTGCCCTGGGTCTTGAGCAACTCGAGGAAGGCGGTGAAGTTGCTGGCCGCGGCCGCCACCGTGAACACCCCACCGAAGGCCGACACGGCGGTGCCGTTGGGCAAGGTGCCGCTGCCCGGGTCCAGGTTGCCGGTATTGCCCTGTATACCCGTGGTCATGTTGTCCTGGAACAGGCTGCCCAGACCCTGCTGCTGGCTGAAGAGGGTACCGCCCCCGGTCTGGCCGATGAGCACCGGATTGCCGTTTACCGAGGCCAGGTTGGCCCAGTTGATGCCGGCCTGGAACGAATCACGCAGCTGCACCTCGACGATCTTGGCCTCGATGATGACCTGCCGCTCCAGCGCCAGCTGCGACTGGCGCAGGAACCGCTCCACCTCGCGCAACTCTGCCGGCATGCCACGCACCAGCACCACGCTGGCCTGCGGCGTGGCGATGACCTCGCGGCCCTCGCCGTCACCGACAATGGCCTTCAGCGAACGGGCAAGCTCCTTCCAGTAATCCACCTCGGTCTTGGTCTCGACCTTGGCCGCCGGCAGCGACTGACCGCCGGTACCACCATAGATGCTGCTCGTGGTGCTGGTTGTGCCGCCGGTCACCCCACTGTTGTTGCTGCGCTGGATGGAGCCGGAGCTGATGCGCATCTGCGACTCGCCCATGCGCTTGAGGTTCAGATAATTGATCGGGAATACCTTGGCCTGCAGCCGGCGCGGCGTGACGATGTAGTTGTTGCCACGGCGCTCGTACTCATAGCCGTACACCTCGCGCACCAGCTCCATCACCTCTTCCACGGTGACCGACTTGAGGCTGAGGCTGATGCGGCCCTTCACGTCCGGATGCACGATCATGTTGTAGGGCGTGCCCTTGACCAGGCTCATGAAGAAGTCGCGTGCACGGGCCCGCTGCACGTCGATGTCGAAGCGGCGTTCGGCCGGCGCCGCCTTGCGCTCGGCCACCACCTGCTCCACCGGCGGCAGCAGCGCTGCCTGCACCCGGGCATCCAC
>RFHG01000434.1 GCA_003696465.1 Gammaproteobacteria bacterium
GCGAGGGGCGCTGCCCCTCGCGCTCCCCGGAGTATTTTCCGCCAGGTGAGGGGCAGGGCGCGGTCTGGACAGGCGCGGGCGCGGCTGGTCTAACCGCGCTCAGCGGCGATGCAGCCCGGAGCAGGGGAAGCGGGGGCGCAGATGGTGGACATTGCCACGCGGGTCTACAACCACAACTGGAAGATCGACCCCATCGTGCGGTCGCTCCTCGACACCGACTTCTACAAGCTGCTGATGTGCCAGTCGGTTTGGCGCCACAAGCGCGACGTGCAGGTGACCTTCGCCCTGCACAACCGCTCGCGCCACGTGCCGCTGGCCGATCTGGTGGACGAGGGGGAACTGCGCGAGCAGCTCGACCATGTCCGCAGCATCCGCCTGACCCGGGGCGAGAGCACCTGGCTGCGTGGCAACACCTTCTACGGCAAGCGGCAGATGTTCTCGCCCGAGTTCATGGAGTGGTTCGAGCAGCTGCAGCTGCCGCCCTACCATCTCGAGCGGGTCGGCGATCAGTATCAGCTCACCTTCGAGGGCCCCTGGCCCGAGGTGATGATGTGGGAAATCCCGGCGCTCGCGGTGGTGATGGAGCTGCGCTCGCGGGCGGTGCTCAGGCACATGGGCAAGTTCGAGCTCGACGTGCTCTACGCCCGGGCCAAGAGCCGCGTCTGGGAGAAGGTCGAGCGGCTGCGCCGGCTCGAGGGGCTGCGGCTGGCCGATTTCGGCACGCGGCGGCGGCACTCCTTCCTGTGGCAGGACTGGTGCGTGCAGGCGCTGGTCGAGGGGCTGGGCGAGAGCTTCATCGGCACCTCGAACTGCCTGATCGCCATGCGCCGCGACCTCGAGGCGATCGGCACCAACGCCCATGAGCTGCAGATGGTCTATGCCGCGCTGGCCGAGACCGACGAGGAGATCCGCGAGGCGCCCTATCAGGTGCTGCGCGACTGGCAGGAGGACTACGAGGGCAACCTGCTGATCCTGCTGCCCGACACCTTCGGCACCCCGCAGTTCCTCGAGAACGCCCCCGACTGGGTGGCCGACTGGACCGGCGCGCGCATCGACTCGGGCGATCCCTTCGAGATCGGCGACTATGTGCTCGACTGGTACCGCCGCCGCGGCCGCGATCCGCGCCAGAAGATGCTGATCTTCTCGGACGGGCTCGACGTGGACCTGATCGAGCGGCTGCACGCGCATTTCCACGGCCGCGC
>RFHG01000435.1 GCA_003696465.1 Gammaproteobacteria bacterium
GAGCGAGGGCGTGCGCTACGGCGTCATCCAGACGCCCGAGAAGTACTGGCTGCGCTGGAAGGAGCAGGACGCCCACCCCGCCGCCGGCGACAGCCCTCTCCTGCGCGAGCTGTGGCAGCTGTGCCGCAAGGAGCGGCTGCTCGAGCTCATCCACGACTTCGTGATCTTCGACAGCGGCGTCAAAAAGGCGGCCCGCCACAACCAGTACTTCGGCGTCAAGGCGGCACAGGACAAGGTGCGGCGGCGCGAGGGCGGCATCATCTGGCACACGCAAGGCAGCGGCAAGAGCCTCACCATGGTGTGGCTGGCGCGCTGGATTCGCGAACACATCGAAAACGCGCGCGTGCTCGTCATCACCGACCGCACCGAGCTGGACGAGCAGATCGAGAAGGTGTTCAAGGGCGTGGACGAAGACATCTACCGCACCAAGAGCGGCGCCGACCTGGTCAACCAACTGGCAAGCCCCGAGAAGTGGCTGCTGTGCTCGCTGGTGCACAAGTTCGGCCGCAGCGCCGACGACCTGAGCGAGCAGGACGTGGACCACTACGTGGAGGAGATCCGAAAGAGCCTGCCGGCGGGCTGGGCGCCCGCGGGCAATCTGTTCGTGTTCGTGGACGAGTGCCACCGCACCCAGTCGGGCAAGCTGCACCGCGCCATGAAGGCCCTGCTGCCCGACGCTACCTTCATCGGCTTCACGGGCACGCCCCTGCTCAAGAAAGACAAGGCCACCAGCGTGGAGGTGTTCGGACCCTACATCCACACCTACAAGTTCGACGAGGCCGTGCAAGATGGCGTCGTGCTCGACCTGCTGTACGAAGCCCGCGACATCGACCAGCAGCTCACCTCGCCCGAGCGCGTGGATGAATGGTTCGAGCGCAAGACGCAGGGCATGAACGATTTTGCGAAAGCAAAACTGAAAAAACGCTGGGCCACGATGCGCGCCGTGCTCAGCTCGAAAGACCGCCTCGAGAAAATCGTGGATGACATCCTGCTCGACATGGAGCGCTACCCCCGCCTCAAAGAAGGGCGCGGCAACGCCATGCTCGTCACCGACAGCATCTACAACGCCTGCCGCATTTACGAGATGTTTCAGCAGACGGAGCTGAAAGGAAAGTGCGCCATCGTCACCTCCTACCGCCCCTCACCCGACGACATCAAGGGCGAAGAGAGCGGCGAAGGCCTCACCGAGCGCCTGCTGCAGTACAACATCTATCGCAAGATGCTGGCCGAGTGGTTCGACGAGCCGGAAGACAAGGCCATGTACAAGACCGACGAGTTCGAAACGCAGGTCAAAAAGCGCTTCATCGAGGAACCCGGCCAGATGAAGCTGCTCATCGTGGTGGACAAGCTGCTCACCGGCTTCGATGCCCCACCGGCTACCTACCTCTACATCGACAAGCCCATGCGCGACCACGGCCTGTTCCAGGCCATCTGCCGCGTCAACCGCCTGCACACCGAAGACAAGGACTACGGCTACATCATCGACTACCGCGACCTGTTCCAGTCGCTCCAAAAGTCGATCAAGGACTACACCTCGGGCGCCTTCGAGGGCTACGACAAGGCCGACGTGGAAGGGCTGCTCAAGGACCGCCTCGCCCAGGGCCGCAAGGATCTGGAAGAGGTACGCGAGCAGCTGCGCGCCCTGTGCGAGCCGGTAACCCAGCCGCGCGAGCTGCCCGACTATCTGCATTATTTCTGCACCAAAGAGCCGGGCAATGCCGAGCAGCTCAAGGGAAACGAGCAGAAACGCGTGCAGCTCTACAAGCTGGTGGGCAAGCTGCAGCGCACCTTCGCCGCCATCGCCAACGAGCTGCCCCAGGCAGGCTACACGCCCGACCAGATCGAGGCGCTGCGCGATGAGGTGAAGCACTACACCGAGCTGCGCGATGCCATCCAGCACGCCAGCGGTGACTACGTCGATCTGAAGCGCTTCGAGCCTGCCATGCGCCACCTGATCGACACCTACATCCGCGCCGAGGCCAGCAAGGAGCTGGCTGCGTTCGACGAGCGGGGCCTGCTCGAGCTGATCGTGGGGCAGGGCCCCGACGAGGCCATCAGCCACCTGCCCGAGGCCATACGCAAGAGCCGGGAAGCCGTAGCCGAGACCATCGAGAACAACGTGCGGCGCCTCATCATCGACAAGGAAGCGCTCAACCCGGCCTACTACGAGCGCATGTCGCAACTGCTCGAAGAGCTCATCGAGCAGCGGCGCCGCCAGGCGCTCGAATATGCCGAGTACCTGCGCCGCATCGCCGAACTGGCGCGGCAGGTGCAGCAGCCGCAGGCCGATCGGTACCCGAGCGAGCTGAACACACCGGCCCTGCGCGCCCTTTACGACAACCTCGAGGGGCTGCCCTTCAGGTCGGACATGGCTGCCGAAGGCAGCGGCCAGCCGACCACGGACACCGGCTCGCTCTCCTACCGGGCCGCCGCGCCCCAGACGGACAAACGGCTCGCGCTGGCGCTGGCCCTCGACCGGCAGGTGCGCGAGGCCGCCCAGGACCGCTGGCGCGAAAACAAGATGAGGAAAAAACTGGTGCGCCGGGCCATCGAAGGCGCGCTGAACGCATACCTTGCCGACGTATCCGAAGAGCTGGTCGATCGCCTGCTCGAGCTGATTGCCAACCAGGATGAATACTGAACAGACGACTTTGAAAATCAACGAGCTGGAGGTAAGCGTGGTGCGCAAGCCCATCAAGCACCTGCACCTCGGCGTGTACCCGCCCGACGGCAAGGTACGCGTGGCGGCCCCCGTACACATCGACGACGAGACGATCCGCCTGGCCGTCATCGCGCGCTGGAGCTGGATCCGCAAGCAGCAGCAGCGCTTCCAGGAGCAGGAACGTCAGTCGCAGCGCGAGATGGTGACGGGCGAAAGCCACTACTTCCTCGGTCGCCGCTACCGCCTCGACCTGGTCGAGCAGCCGGGCCCGCCCCGCATACGCATACGCAATGCCCACACGCTCGAGCTGGCCGTGCCCCCCGGCACCGATGCGGCCGCCCGCCGCGCCATCCTCGACCGCTGGTATCGCCGCCAGTTGCGCGCCCTGCTGCCCGCGCTGCTGCAAAAGTGGGAGCCGGTCATAGGCGTACAGGTGCGCGAGCTGCGCATCAAAAAGATGAAGACGCGCTGGGGCACCTGCAATGCCGAGGCGGCACGCATCTGGCTCAACCTCGAGCTGGTCAAGAAGCCGCCCCAGTGCATCGAGTACGTCCTGGTGCACGAGATGGTGCACCTGCTCGAACGCAGCCACAACGAGCGCTTCGTCGCCTTCATGGACCGCTTCCTGCCCCAGTGGCGCCTGCTACGCGACGAGCTCAACCGCGCTCCCCTGGCACATGCAGCGTGGAAATATTAGCGGAAATGACGGTTGAGACTCGCTGCAAAAAATGGTTGAGCGTTGAGCGTGTAGCGTGTAGCGTTTCACTCCCTCCTCTCTCCTCACACAATCACTCTCCTCACTCCTCACACAATCACCACACATTCACCTCCGGCTCCAGGGCGATGCCGAAGCGTTCCTGCACC
>RFHG01000066.1 GCA_003696465.1 Gammaproteobacteria bacterium
ACGCCCCCGAAGCCTTCCATGAACACCCGGAACTGCTGCTCGAACACATGGAGGCAGAAGACCGGACCGCCTGGCAGGCCTGCCATGATGGCGTCTTCAACACCTCCGGAAGCGCTCATGAACAGCGCATTCGCATTCGCCATGCCGATGGTTCGGAACGCGTGATCCAGCATCGCTGCGGACCGGTGCATGCCCCCTCGGGACGCCTGATCGGTACCCGGGCCAGCAATATCGACATCACCCGTCAGGCCGAGCACGAGTCCTCCCTCGAACAGATGGCCAGCCGCGATGCCCTGACGGGTCTGGGCAATCGCAATGCCCTGGAACAGCGCCTCAGGCGCATGATTGACCGGGATCGGACGGGCTTTGCGCTTCTGTTCATCGACCTCGATCGTTTCAAGTACATCAATGATGTCTATGGTCACGCCCTGGGTGACGAGATCCTGACCGACATCGCCCGGCGCCTGAAGGCCAACAGCAGGGAGAACTGTGAGGCATTCCGTTTTGGCGGTGACGAGTTTGTCATCGTCCTGCCCGGGGCCGACCGCAGCCGGGCCCGCACATGTGCGGACAAGGTTCGTGAGGGAATCGCCCGCCCGGTGCGACTCGGCCCGCTCGAGTTCGAAGTGGGCGCCAGCATCGGCATCACCCTGTGGCCGGACCATGGTGCTGATACCGAGACGCTGATCAAGAACGCCGACCTGGCCATGTACGAGGCCAAGCGCCGCCATTGCGGACTGCTCGTGTTCGAGACCGAGATGGCCCGGATTGCGGCCGACCTGATGAGTTACGAGCACATGCTGCGCAAGGGCCTGCAGAAAGGTGAGCTGGTGGCCTGGTACCAGCCGGTCATGGACCTGCGTGCGCACCGCATGATCGGCGCCGAGGCGCTGGTACGCTGGCTGCATCCCGAACAGGGCATGATCGCACCCCAGCGCTTTGTGGCCATGGCGGAAGACTCGGGCCTCATCCTGCCGCTGGGGAAAGCGGTCTTTCGCCAGGCCACAAGCCAGCTCGCAGCCTGGCGGGCCCGGGGCCATGAGCTGCGCATGGGCATCAATGTGTCCATCCGCCAGCTGGAGGACAGCGCGTTCATCGAATGGGCCCGCGCGTGCTGCATCGAGGCCGGGGTCGAGCCCGAATACGTGGTGCTGGAGATCACCGAGTCACTGCTGACGGAGAACCTGGAACAGGTGCACGAGCAGTTGCTTCAGGCCCGGGAAATCGGCTTCCAGATCGCGCTCGACGACTTTGGTACCGGCTATTCGTCGATCCAGTACCTGGCCGACATGCCGGTCACCATTCTCAAGCTCGACCGCGAGATGATTCGCCGCATGCAGGGAAGTGAACGGCACCGCACACTGGTCCGATCGCTGCTGGAAATGGCGCACGGGCTGGGCCTGGATGTGGTCGGAGAAGGCATCGAGGACCGCGAGACGGCAAACCTGCTCGCCGGCAGGCCCGGCGTTTACGGTCAGGGCTACCTGTTCTCTCCCCCGGCCCCTGCCCCGGAGATCGAAGAGAAATTCCTGCGCAACGATCCGTCCGACGAGAACAGGTCTGACTGAATCAGGCCCGCTTCATCGAGTCGAAGAACTCATTGTTGGTCTTGGTGGCCTGCAGGCGGTTGATGAGGAACTCGGTGGCCTGGATGTCGTCCATCTCGTGCAGCACCTTGCGCAGGATCCAGACCTTCTGCAGCTCCTCCTGATCCATCAGCAGCTCCTCGCGGCGGGTACCGGAGCGGGTGATGTTGATGGCCGGCCAGATACGGCGCTCGGCAATGCGGCGGTCGAGGTGCAGCTCCATGTTGCCGGTGCCCTTGAACTCCTCGAAGATCACCTCGTCCATCTTGGAGCCGGTGTCGATGAGGGCCGTGGCAATGATGGTCAGGCTGCCGCCCTCCTCGATATTGCGCGCGGCACCGAAGAAGCGCTTGGGGCGATGCAGGGCATTGGCATCGACGCCACCCGTGAGCACCTTCCCCGAGGAAGGCACCACGGTATTGTAGGCACGTGCAAGGCGGGTGATGGAATCGAGCAGTATGACCACATCGTGCTTGTGCTCCACCAGACGCTTGGCCTTTTCGATGACCATCTCGGCCACCTGCACATGCCGCGAGGCCGGCTCGTCGAAGGTCGAGGCCACCACTTCACCCTTGACCATGCGCGACATCTCGGTGACCTCCTCGGG
>RFHG01000436.1 GCA_003696465.1 Gammaproteobacteria bacterium
ACCCTGGTGATGTCCAATGTCGGCGCCACCGTGCTGCTGGTGCCGCTGGCCGTCAACATCGCCATCCAGGTGGGCGCCAACCCGGCGGTGTTCGCCCTCACCGTGGCCATCGCCACTTCCAACTCCTTCCTCATCCCGACCCATCAGGTCAACGCCCTGATCATGGGCCCCGGCGGCTATCGGGTGCCGGACTTCATGAAGGCAGGCGGCATCATGACCGTGCTGTTCATCGTGGTCATGATGGTGATGATGAACCTGGTGTTCTAACCCACGGCCACGAGGCCGGGGAGGGGGATCAGTCCTCCCCGGCCCTGCGCACCGGCCAGCGGCTGTCGGCAAAGAAGTGGGCAATGGCTTCGGCGTCCATCGGTTTGCCGAAGTAGTAACCCTGGCCGATGTCGCAGCCCATCTCCTTCAGGCGCGCGGCGATCTCGTCGCTCTCCACCCCTTCGGCCACGGTCTCGAAGCCCAGCCCCTTTGCCAGCGCCAGGGTATGCTCGACGATGGTGCGCAGCTTTTCGTTGTAGCCCAGGTTGCGGATGAAGGCCTGGTCGATCTTGACCGCATGCGCCGGCAGGCGGGTCAGATAGGCCAGCGAGGAATAACCGGTCCCGAAATCGTCGATGGCGATGTGATGGCCGCGCTCGCGTATGCGGTCGAGTACCCGCAGGGCCTCTTCCGGATCGGTCATCAGGCCCGACTCGGTGACCTCGATCTCCAGCAGTTCGGGCGGGATGCCGTGATTCTCGACGATGGATGACAGCGACTGGAAAAAGCCCGGCGCAGCCAGATTGCGCACCGAAAGGTTGACCGCCATCCGTGGCCTCCAGCCACGCCCGATCCATTCGGCCAGCGTGCGGCAGCCTTCCTCCACCACCCACAGGGTCAGGGTATTGATCAGCTCGGTCCGCTCCGCCGCCGGCAGAAAGCGATCCGGGGGCACCAGCCCCAGTTCCGGGTGCTCCCAGCGCACCAGCGCCTCGACCCCGGTCGTGCGGCCTTCGGCCAGTGCCACCTTGGGCTGGTAGAAGAGCCGGAACTGGCCCGCGTTGATGGCCTGCAGCATGCTGCCCAGCAGGGAGACCATCTCCGTGCTGGTCTCGTCGATGGATTCGTCATACACCACGAACGGCTGCGCCAGTTCCTGGGCCCGGGCCATGGCGATGTCGGCCTTCTTGACGATGTCCTCGGTGCGGTTGATGCTGCCGTCGTTGGTAATCACACCCAGATAGGTGTCGATGTAGACCGGTATGTCCTCCACCTGCACGCTGTCCGAGAGCAGTTCGTGGACCTCGTGGGCATACTGCCGGGCCGCCCCGTCATCCTCGCAGGAGAGCAGAATGGCGAGCCGTTCCGGGTGGTAGTGAAACAGCTCGGTGTCCTCGGTCTGCATGCCGCGCAGCCGGGCCACCACGGCCAGGATCACATCCTCTACTGCCCGGTAGCCCAGGGTATTGGAAATCTCGAGGATGTTGTCGATCTCGATCACCAGCAGGCAGCTGTTCTGGTGCTGCATTGCCCGCAGGCGCTCCAGCAGGGCGGCTTGGTTGGGCAGGCCGGTGAGCGGGTTGTGCCGCAACAGCCACTGCTGCCAGCGGATCTGCCGGTGCAGCAGCCCGGTGGCAGCCCCGGCCACACCGCCAATGAGCAGGAAGAAGCCCAGACGATACAGCCAGTTGATGGTCTCCTGCATCTCGCCCGTCGTGGTATCGATCGGCATCCAGGGCCCCAGCGCCAGCCC
>RFHG01000437.1 GCA_003696465.1 Gammaproteobacteria bacterium
CGACCCGCTGGTGCGCGAGTTCATCAAGATGGTCCTGTCCAAGCAGGGGCAGCAGATCGTCATCAAGGACGGTTACATCCCGCTGCCGAAGAAGGTGGTCGAGAAGTCGCTCAAGGCCATCCAGTAAGCGCCGGCAATCGGCAGCACGACGGCCCCGCTCCTGCGGGGCCGTTTTCATTGCGGCCTCGCAGGGCACCCGCAGCGTGGAAAGGCGCAGGCCGAAATGCTATTTTATGCCGCTTCCCGTCCGCTGCCGCGGGCCGCTTTCCGGAGCCGACATGAGCCAGCGCAAGATCCTTGTCACCAGCGCCCTGCCCTATGCCAACGGGCCGATCCATCTCGGCCACCTGGTGGAATACATCCAGACCGACATCTGGGCCCGCTTCCAGCGCCTGCGCGGACATGACTGCCTGTATGTCTGCGCAGATGACGCCCACGGCACCCCGATCATGCTGCGCGCGCAGCAGGAAGGCATCACCCCGGAGGAACTGATCGAGCGCATCGGCCAGGAACACCGCCGGGACTTTGCCGGCTTCCACATCGGCTTCGACAACTACTACACCACCCACAGCCCGGAGAACCGGGAACTGGCCACCCTCATCTACCAGCGGCTGAAGGAAGGGGGCCATATCGTCAAGCGCACCATCCGTCAGGCCTACGACCCGGAGGCCGGGATGTTCCTGCCCGACCGCTTCATCAAGGGCAAGTGCCCGCGCTGCGGGGCCGAGGACCAGTACGGCGACTCCTGCGAGGCCTGCGGCGCCACCTACAGCCCCACCGACCTGGTCGACGCCGTCTCGGCCGTATCCGGTGCCCGGCCCGTGGAAAGGGAATCGGAGCATTATTTCTTCCGCCTGGCCGATTTCGAGGACTTCCTGCGTCGCTGGACCCGCGAGGAGGGGCATGTTCAGCCCGAGATCGCGGCCAAGCTGAAGGAGTGGTTCGAGGCCGGTCTGCAGGACTGGGACATTTCCCGCGATGCCCCCTACTGGGGCTTCGAGATCCCGGATGCGCCGGGCAAGTATTTCTATGTCTGGCTCGACGCGCCGGTGGGCTACATGGCCAGCCTCAGGAATCTCTGCAGCCGC
>RFHG01000438.1 GCA_003696465.1 Gammaproteobacteria bacterium
TCCAGTGCCGGCGCCAGCCCCTCGGCCACCGTGCGCATCACCTGCGGCTTGACCGCCAGCACCGTCGCCGCGCACTCGGCCATGGCCTCCGCGTTGGATTCGTGCACCCTGAGCTGCGGCCAGCTCGCCTGCAGGGCCGCACGCTGGGCCTCGGCCGGGTCGGCCACATGAATACGCGCGGCCGGCCAGCCGGTATCAATCAGCCCCCCGATCAGGCTGCGGGCCATGTTGCCCCCGCCAATGAAGGCAATATCCGGATGTTCCATCGGCAATCCTCCCCACGAGATGGGCTGATTATGGCATGGTCGAGGCCAACGGGTGCGGCCCTTGCCCGGCAGGGGGCGGTAGCGGTTAAAATGGAGCTGTCAGGCGGGTGTAGTTCAATGGTAGAACAGGAGCTTCCCAAGCTTCTAACGTGGGTTCGATTCCCATCACCCGCTCCAGTTTCTGCCCGGGCATGATCGTGTCCGGGCTTCATCGGGGCCCTCTCCATGCAGGATTGCATCGTCGTCGGCGGTGGACTCATCGGCATGCTCAGTGCGCGCATGCTGGCCGGCTCCGGGCGCCGTGTGGTGCTGCTGGAACGCGGCGAGCCCGGGCAGGAGGCGAGCTGGGCCGGTGGCGGCATTCTTTCTCCGCTCTATCCGTGGCGCTATCCGCAGCCGGTGAATGCGCTGGCGGCCTGGAGCCAGCAGCGTTATCCCGACCTGTGTGCCGAGCTGCACGAGGAAACCGGCATCGACCCGGAATGGACGCAAAGCGGGCTGCTCATGGTCGCCCCCGAGGATGCCGCCGAAGGGCTGGCCTGGGCCCGCGCGCAGGGCGTACGGATGGAGCAGGTGGCACCGGGCGAGGCCCGGGCCATCGAACCTGCGCTGGGCGCGGACGCCCCGGGCGGCCTGTGGATGCCGGAGATTGCCCAGTTGCGCAATCCGCGCATGCTCAAGGCCCTGCGGCACTCGCTGGAATTGCGCGGGGTGGAGCTGCGTGCCGGCTATCCGGTGGAGGAGGTCCTGCACGGGCAGGGCCGGGTGCAGGGCGTGCGCGGCCCCTGGGGCGAGCTGCGGGCCGAACAGGTGCTGGTGTGTGGCGGGGCCTGGAGTGCCCGGCTGGTGCCGCTTGCCCAGGGCGAGGCCCTGCCGGTGACGCCCGTACGCGGGCAGATGATCCTGTACCGGGCCCGGCCGGGTCTGCTGCAGCGCATCCTGCTGCACGAGGGGCGCTATCTCATCCCGCGGCGTGACGGGCACATTGTGGTGGGGTCCACCATGGAGCGGGTGGGCTACGACAAGTCGGTCACGGATGATGCCCGCGCGGCTCTGCAGCAGGCGGCCGAGTCTCTGGTGCCGGCGCTGGCCGGGCAGCCCGTGGTGCGCCACTGGGCCGGCCTGCGTCCGGGCTCGCCGCAGGGGGTGCCCTTCATCGGTCCGCATCCCGAAATCGACGGGCTGTTCGTCAACAGCGGGCATTTCCGCAACGGGGTGGTGATGGGGCCGGCCTCCTGTGCCCTGGTCGCGAGCCTGATGAACGGTGTCGAACCACCGCTGAATGAGAAGCCTTATCAGTTGCGGGCCGGGTTGCAGAAAGGTTAAACTTGATCTAATTGATGGGAAAAGGCCCGGAGTACCGGCTATGAAGCGGAAATTCACGAGTTCGCGCCAGGAAGTGACGGAGCTGCTGCGAGCGCACGGCATCTCGCCCACGCGCCAGCGGGTGGATCTGGGCTGTCTGCTGTTTGCCCGGCCGGACCACTACACGGCCGACGATCTGTACAACCGCGCACGCGATGCCGGCATCCGTGTCTCCAAGGCCACCATCTACAACACCCTCGGAACCTTCAGCGAGCATGGCCTGCTGCGCGAGGTCGTGGTCGACAGCAGTGCCAAGTTCTACGACTCCAATCTCGAGCCGCACCAGCACCTGTTCGACGTGGATACCGGCCGTCTGACCGATCTCGACAGCAGCGCCCTGCACATCGAGGGCCTGCCGGAGTTGCCGGCCAATGCCCGCATCGAGGGGGTGGATGTGATCATCCGCTACCGCAGCCGGCCCGCCGCCGCGCATTGAGCCGGGCGCCCGCTTCCGCTATCCTTGCCCTCCCACCGCGCCGGTGTAGCTCAGCTGGCAGAGCAACTGATTCGTAATCAGTAGGTCGGAGGTTCAAATCCTCTCACCGGCACCA
>RFHG01000439.1 GCA_003696465.1 Gammaproteobacteria bacterium
CGGGCACTGGCCAATTTCGACACCCGCGGCTTCATCAAGCTGGTGGCCGAAGCGGGCAGCGGTCGTCTGCTGGGGTGTCAGGTGGTCGCAGCCGAGGGCGGCGAGGTCATCCAGTCTGCAGCGCTTGCCCTGCGCGCCGGCCTGACCGTGGACGAGCTGGCCGGCCAGCTGTTCCCGTATCTGACCATGGTCGAAGGGCTCAAGCTCTGCGCCCAGACCTTCCGCAAGGATGTGTCGCAGCTCTCCTGTTGCGCCGGCTGAACCCGACTGCCGGGCATGCAGTGATCCGGCAGCCGCCCTGTTTTGGCTCAGGAGACATTTCCTTCGGGGGCACACTGGTCATCACAGCGGCGGCTCGCCGGCGAGAACAGATCCCATACCGACACCGCCACCATCATGGCCAGTGCCGCGTAGGTGACCCAGGTACTCCAGGCATACTGGAACAGCGGATAGAGCGACAACAGCAACAGGATCGGACCGAGCATGCCCAGCAGCGTGCGATGCCACTGGCGGTGGGCGAACCAGCCAAGCGCCTGCAATACCAGGACCAGCCAGGCAAAGGCCGGCAGCAGGGTATTGATGAAGGTCCACTCCCACTGTCCCAGAAAACCCAGCCCCAGGGCACCGCCAAGACTGGCGATGGCAGGAAAGCACATGGCGCAGCCCATGGCCGACACCAGTGCGCCGAGGGAACCGAGCTTGTCGCCAAGCGAGACAATCCAGCGTATCTTGTTCATGTATGCGTACTCCGGCAGATGATTCATGCTCATCCTGAGCATGGCGCCGTAGGCAGGTACGGAGTCAAGCAGGAGGTGAAACAGACATGTCCGGGACGGAACAACCCATGACCATCGGGCAGCTGGCCCGCCGGGCCGGCGTGCATGTCGAGACCGTGCGCTATTACCAGCGCAAGGGGCTGATGCCCGTACCGGACAAGCCCTGGGGCGGAATCCGCCACTATGATTCTGCCCATCTGGAGCGTCTGCGCTTCATCAGGGCGGCCCAGCAGCTGGGCTTCAGTCTGGCCGAGATTCGTGAGCTGCTGCGCCTGGAGGATGGCACCCACTGTGCCGAGGCGGCCGAGATCGCCACCCGCAAGCTGGCAGCGGTGAGGGAAAAGCTGCAACAGCTCGCGGGCATGGAGCAGGCACTGGGTCACCTGCTCGCCGCCTGCGCAAGCGGTGACGGATCACGCCAGTGCCCGCTGATCGATGCCCTCAAGTCCGAGGCGCATTCCCTCAAGGGAACCGACTGAGCCCCGAAACAGGGACGTGAAGACTTATACCTCCCGCACAGCTTCGGCCTGACTGTCGAGCCAGCGCCGGAGCAGGAGATAGCCCAGGCTGACGATGACCGTACCGGTAAACAGGCCGATCAGGCCCATGCTGAACATCCCACCGAGTGCGCCAATGAGAATCACCGGCATGGGAATGACCACTCCCTTGCCCAGCAGCATCGGCTTTAGCACCACATCGCTCATCCCGATGAGCACCGCAATGATGGCGTACACGGTTGCCTGAATGCCGTCGGTTTGTGCAAAGACATAGGCAATCACCGGGCCAATCACGATCAGCGCAGGCAGCTGCAGGATGGTCAACAGCATGACCAGACCGGCCCACAGGGCCAGATAGGGCACACCCATCGGCCAGGACACCAGCCCGAAGGCAACGCCCTGGATGATGGCCACGCCAACCACCCCGTTGGCCACGCTGCGGATCGAATCAATGCTGATCTGCAGCAGCTCCCGGCCCATTTCGGCATTGCCGCTCAGACGCGCGGCCAGGCGCTCGAAAATCAGTGACCAGCGCCCTGCGGCCGGGAGGAACACGCCCATGATGATCAGCGAAACCGCGAACAGCAGGGTACCCTCCAGCAAGCCTTCAGCAGCAGCAATGGCCGTATGTACTGTCTTGCGTACGGTTTCTTCGTGTGCCTTGAGGTAGGCGCGCGGATCAGCTGCCAGGGCCTCCCAGGCTGAATAGATGCGTTCACCCACCAGCGGCCAGTCACGAAGTTTTTCCCGTGGGGGCGCGATCTCCAGCGTGCCCTGTTCAAGCTGTGCGAGCTGCCCGCTCACCGATTCGAAGGTCGAGAGACTGCCCAGTGCAACGGGCACCAGCAGACCGGTCAGGGCCAGCAGCGTAATCAGTGTGGATGCAAGTCGCTGCCGGCCACCGAGCAGGGCTTGCAGGCGCTGATGCAGGGGGTAAATGGCAATGGCCAGGATCGCGGCCCACAGTACCGGCACCAGGAACGGTTGCACGATGTACAACACCCCCCACAGCAGGGCCAGCAGCAGCAGCAGACGGATGGCCATGTCATAAACGGACATGCTGGAGGGATTGGTTTTTTGTGAGGCCATGCGGTTTCTCCCTGGCAGGGGGGCAACAAGCTGTTTCGCAGGCAGAGTAGCAAAGCCTTGCCGGGCTGTCAGGCCTGACGTAACCGAGGATACCGGCCCTTGCCCCTTCTCGTGCATGCCCACGGGCGAGCACTTATACTAGTGTGCAAAACCCGCGTCCCTCGCGAGAAGAACCACCACCTCATGCCCTGCCACGGATTACCGCGTCTGCTCCTGCCACTGGCCGTGGCCCTGCTGATGGCCGGCTGTACGACCGTCGGGCCGGACTTTTCCCCGCCGGAAACGGAATGGCTCGAGCACTGGCAACCGGACTTGCCACGGAACAGCAGCCAGGCGCCTGCACCCGAGCTCAAAGCCGCCCTGCTCGCCCGTTGGTGGACACAATTCAATGACCCCCTGCTCAACCAACTCATGGAAGAGGCCGACCGGGGCAGCCTCGACCTCCAGCTGGCCGCCCTTGCCATCCTCGAGAACCGGGCCCGGCTGGCCCAGGTTGCCGGTACCCGCTATCCGCAATTGCAGCGACTCAGCGCCGGGCTGCTGGCCGGTGGACAGGACACGGGAAACGGTGTTATCCATGCGCGCCAGGCCACCCTCGGCTTCGACTTTGCCTGGGAGCTGGACTTCTGGGGACGATACAGGCGTTCCATTGAGTCGGCCGAGGCAGGTTTTCTTGCCTCGCTGGCCAATCGCCAGCAGGCCGAAGCCGCGGTTCACGCTAGCGTGGCCTCGCTCTATTTCGCCTACCGCACACTGGCCCGGCGCATCCACATCGCCCAACAGAATGCACGGCTGCAGGAACGCAGTCTCGAGATTACCCGTGCCCATTACCGCAGTGGCAACAGCTCCGAGCTCGACTATCAGCAGGCGCGCACCCAGTATCTGGGGACCCTGTCCTCCATTCCCGCGCTGCAGCAGGCCCAGCGCGAAACACGCAATGCCCTCGCCGTCCTGCTCGGGCGACCGCCCGGCCCCATGCCCGAACTCGAAGCACTCCAGGAAACCCCGCTGCCTGATGTCCCGGTAGAGGCCACCCGCAGTCTTCCGGCCACGATCCTGTTGCAACGGCCGGATGTGCGGGCCAGCCTGTGGCAGGCCGCAGCCCAGTCGGCACGCATCGGCGTTGCCGCAAGTGCGCTTTATCCGCACCTGTCCATCGTGGGCAATGTCGGCTGGTCTTCCATCCAGCCGGCCGATACCCGCACCACTGCCCTGCTGCTCGGGCCCTTCCTGAGCTGGGACATCTTCAATTACGGCCGACTGGAAAATGCCGTACTGATCGAGGACAGCCGCCTGCAACAGGCGCTCACCCGTTACCGGGCCAGTGTCCTGGGTGCCGCACGGGAGGTGGACGACAGTGCGTCGGCGCTGTACCACGTGGCCGAGGAGATCAGGCTGCGGCAACAGGCCGTACAGGCCGCACGCCGTGCCCTGCAGATTTCACAGACCAGCTACCAGGAAGGCTTTACCGATTTCCAGCGCGTGCTCGATGCCCAGCGTAACCTGTTCCTGCAGGAAGACAGCCTGGTCAATGCACGCGGCAACCTGCTGCAGGCCGGCATCAACTTCTACAAGAGCCTGGGCGGCGGCTGGACACGAGAGGAACTGCCCCGAATGCTGCCCGCGGGCATGCTTGAAGCCATGCGCAAACGCAGCGACTGGGGCCCACTGATCGACCGCCCCCTGTATCCAGATCAAGATGACCCCACCCCGCCCCCGGACAACCGGGAACAGGAAACACCATGACCGAGCAGACCCCGCAACAAGCAACAGAAACCGGTCCGGCCCAGGCCCGCATCAGGCGCATCCAGCTTGGTGTACTCGCTCTACTGGTCTTGTCCGTCGTCTGGTACCTGGCAGCCGACCGCTATACGCCCCATACCGACCAGGCCCGGGTACAGGCCTTTGTGGTGGGTGTCGCACCCCGGGTCTCCGGCACCCTGACCCGTGTCCTGGTCCACAACAACCAGCAGGTCGAGGCCGGCCAGGTCCTGTTCGAGATCGATGACACCTCGTACCGGCTTGCCGTGGAGATGGCAGAGGCCGACCTTCAGGCGGCCCGCAGCCGGCTGATGGCCGCCAACAGCAGCGTCAAGGTCGCCCGTGCCCAGCTCGAAGCGGCCGAGGCCGCGCTTGAACGAGCGCGCAAGGATGCCGAACGCCAGACCCGGCTGTACAAGAAGGACCCCGGTGCCATCTCGGTACGGCGTGTCGAACGGGCCACCGCCACATTCCAGGAGGCCCAGGCCAACGTGGATGCAGCCCGGGGCAATCTGGCCAAGGCCGAAGAGGCCGTCCGCGAGGCGCACAAGGCCGTGCTGGCGGCGCGCAGTCGGCTGGATCAGGCCCGCTACGACCTGAAGAGCTGCCGCGTGGTTGCGCGCAAACCGGGGGTCATTACCGATCTGCGTGCCGAGGTCGGCGATTATGTCTCCCAGGGCCAGGCCATCATGACCCTCATCACCCGCAACCGGCTGTGGGTCGAAGCCCACTTTACCGAGAACAACCTGGGCCACATCAAGCCAGGCACGCCGGCTGAGGTGGTCCTCGATGTCCTTCCGGGACGCGTCTTCAAGGCACGTGTTGGCAGCATCGGCCCCGGGGTCAGTGCCTGGCCACAGGCCCAGCCCGGCACCCTGCCCCAGGTCGATAATTCGCGCGAATGGCTGCGCTCGGCCCAGCGTTTCCCGGTCGAGATCCTGCTTGAGCCCGGTCAGGAAGGCCTGAACCCCGAATCCCTGCGCATTGGCGGGCAGGCCGATGTGCTGGTTTACACCGACAAGGCCTGGCTGCTTAAGCCACTGGGCAAGCTCTACATCCGCCTGCTCGCCCTGCTGTCCTATGCCTACTGAGGACGTGCACCAGATCCTGCTCAACCGCACGCTGCGAACAGCGGCCACAACCGCGCTTGCCCTGGTCCTTGCCTACGCGCTGGACCTGCCCCTGCCGTATCTGGCACCCCTGCTTGGGCTCATCTTCTCCCTGCAGCCCGGACCGCCACCGGGGCTACGGGGAAGCCTCATGCTGCTGGCGATCATCACCCTGACCACATCCCTCGGCCTCGTGCTCGGTCCGCTCCTGCATGCCTGGCCTGTCACTGTACTGGCCATCATCTTTGCGGGCCTGATGGCCAGTGCCTGGCTGTCCAATCTCAAGGGCAGAATGCTGCCGGGGCTGCTGTCCGCCATCGGCATGACGCTGGTGACCGTGGCCGCCTACAACAGTCAGGCCCTCGGCCAGTCGCTGGTCACGGGCCTGGTGGTCGGAGCGCTGTTTGGCCTTGCTGCCCTTCACGTGGCCAATCTGCTGTTTCCGGTTCATGCCATACCCCCGGCAGAAAATGCCGGGGCCGATGAACCGGCACCCGTGCTGCCCACCGCCCTGCCGCTTCGCTCGGCCCTGACCGTGTTCCCGGTATTGCTTTTGGCCCTGGTCAATCCAGGCCTGTTCATGGGCGGGCTCATCAAGGCCACCAACCTCTCCTGGCAGGGCTCCCTCCGCCCTACCCTGGAGGCTGGGCACTCACTGCTGCAGGCCACCCTGCTGGGCGGTCTGCTTTCCATCCTGCTGTGGACTGCGCTTAAGCTGATGCCCAATCTGTGGATGTTCGGCCTGTCGATGCTGCTGCTCGTGCTGGCCGGTGCAAGCCGACTGTACGGGCTTGTACACAGCCGCTACGATGCCCTGTTCTGGCAGGATGTGCTGGTCACCACGCTGATCCTGCTGGGCCCGGCCGTGCAGGACAGTAGCCAGGGCAAGGATGTAACCGAGGCCTTCATCATTCGCCTCACGCTGTTCCTGCTCATCGTCGTCTACGCCGGGCTGATGGCCAGGCTTTACGATCGCCTGCTGGACCGGCGTCCGACCACCACGGAGCCTGCTGTCACATGATCCTCAATCTTGCTCTGGGTATCGGCCTCATGCTGATCACCCTGTTCTTTCAGTTGCATGTCCTGGTACTCAGTCTGCAATGGCTGCAGAATCACCCGCTGAAGACTCCTGCTTCAGCCCTTGTTGCAGGATATTACCGGCTCGGTACAGTCATGCTGATCCTGCTGCTCGGAAACCTGCTTCAGATTGCCCTGTGGGCCTTGCTGTTCCAGCTGCTGGGCGAATTCGAACACTTTGCTGATGCCTTCTATCACTCCACAGTCAACTTCGCCACGCTGGGTTACGGCGATATCGTCCTGTCCAAACCGCATCGCCTGCTCGGTGCGCTTGAGGCCGTCAATGGCATCCTCATGATCGGCATCACCAGTGCCGCCGTGGTCAAGGCACTCGGCCTCCTGCTGACTCCGCCGGAAAGGGATTGATACTGCCAAGTCCGGATCCGGGTTTATCGGCTATGCTTGCATCAAGCACCATGAAAACTGGCGGCCGCCATGCATGATGACTCCAAAGACCCCGTACCGCTGACCCCGGAAGCGGCGGCCAAGCTGATGGCTGACGACCCACGCGCGGTCCTCATCGACATTCGTTCCACCATGGAATACCTGTTCGTGGGCCATCCCGTGGGGGCCGTACACATTCCATGGATCGACGAACCGGACTGGAAGGAAAACCCGGACTTTTGCACCGAGGTACGCAAACTCCTGCTCGGCGGCAGTATCTGTGATGCCGATTCCGAAGCCGGCTGCCCGCCGGTCATCCTCATCTGTCGCAGTGGAAAACGCTCGCTCAAGGCCGGGCGCGCCCTGATTGCTGATGGCCTCTCACGGGTATTTCATGTGGAAAGCGGGTTCGAGGGTGAGCTGGACGAACAACACCACCGCAGCACCATCAACGGCTGGCGCCACGACGGATTGCCGTGGGAGCAATGCTGAGCATCTGTACCGCTCCGGGCTCGGTCGACCGCGCCCCGCGCACCTCAGTCCGAAGGCGCCGCCCCGCCCAGATCTTCCTCCCGGGGCAGATGCGAATGGCCCA
>RFHG01000440.1 GCA_003696465.1 Gammaproteobacteria bacterium
GGGCGGGCTGTCGGGGCCGGCCATCAAGCCGGTGGCCCTGCTCAAGGTGCATCAGGTGTATCAGGTGGCGCGTGATCATGGGGTGCCCATCATCGGCCAGGGCGGCATCGCCAGTGCCGAGGATGCCCTGGAGTTCATCATTGCCGGTGCCAGTGCGGTCGGTGTGGGCACGGCGCTGTTCTACGACCCCCTGGTCTGCCGCAAGATCAACACCGGGCTGGTGGCCTACCTGGAAGCACACGATATCCCCGAACTGGCCCAACTGGTTGGAAGCCTGCGGCTGAACGAGGCAAAAGCCTGCGGTTGTGACTAGAAATCAGCGGGTTACAGGGTGTACTTAAGCGCTATTGTCAGATATCATCCGTAACCTATAATCATAACAAACACGGCCGGAATGGCGCGGCAGCGCGAAACGGGCGGCGGGAATTCCCGCCGGTGTACGGGCAACGACGGAAACCGGAGCGATGCTTGAGTCCTTGATGGGGCGGTTCAGAGGCGCGAAGCAGGGGGGGCTGGCGCTGGGCGTACAGTTCGATGGCGAGCGTGTGGCGCTGGCCGGCCTGTCTGCCGGCCCCGGTGCGCCCCGACTGCTGGCTGCCGCGCTCGTGGAGGAGTCGCAGGGCGAGGAGGCCGTGCAGGCCAGGCTCCGCTCCGCGGGCCTGCGCCGGGCCCCGGTTACCCTGTGCCTGGCACCGGGCGAATACGAGCTGGTCAACATGGAGCGGCCCCCGGTGCCCGAGGAAGAGCTGGTCGAAGCCGTGCGCTGGAAGGTGGGCGACCTGTTGCCCTGGCCGGTGGAAGAGGCCGTGATCGATGTCTTCGTCATCCCCGGTCTGGACCGACATGCGCGGGCAGCGGACTGGGTGTTCGTGGTGGCGGCGCGTCGCCACCTGATCGAAGACCGCCTGCAGCGCGCCGAGGCCCTGGGCCTGCGACCGCGCTTCGTCGATATCCCGGAATTTGCCCTGCGCAATCTTGATGCCAGGCTCGGCAACCCGCAGCAGAGCGTTGCCCACCTGCTGGTCCGCGAGCAGGACAGCCTGCTGTGCGTCACCCGGGGCGATGTACTGTTCTTCTCCCGCGACATCATGCACGGAGCACAGGATCTGGCCGTGCCCACGCAGGGCGAGCTGGCGCTGGCCAACGATGCCGGCGAGGCCATCGTGCTCGAGGTGCAGCGTTCGCTCGACTACTTCGACAGCCATTTCGGCCAGCCGCCGGTGGCCCGCCTGCTGGTGTCCCCGCCGGGCGAGCGGCTCGATGGCCTGCGAAACGCGCTTGCCACGGGGCTGGGTCTCGCGGTCGAGGCACTCGACAGCCAGGCCCTGGCGGAAGATGCGGACGCGCGCCTGCTGCAGGCCGGCCTGCTCGATGAGCCGGCCATGATCCTGGCCCTGGGTGCGGCCATGCGGGGCCTGCCCGTGGCGGCAGAGGAAGCGGCCTGATGACGCGCCAGGAAATCAACCTGCTGCCGCCGCGTGCCGAGGGCGCGCGCCCGCGCGAGGCGCTGCAGGTGGCCGCCGGGCTGGTGGCTCTGGTGCTGGTGCTGGTTGCGGTCGGCGGCTGGGCCGGCTGGCGCCATGCCCGCCTGCAGGCCGAGCAGCAGGCCCTGCAGGCACGGGTAGCCGAGCTCAACGAACAGGTCAATGCCTTGCGTGCCCGCATCGAGGCCAGCCGCTCCGACCCGGGTCTGGTGCGCCAGGCCGAGCAACTGGAGCAGGTGGTACAGCGCAAGCGCAGTATCCTCGACCTCATCCTCGACGAGGGGCTGGGCAACACGCACGGCTTTTCCGCCCAGCTGCGGGCCCTTGCCCGCAACGACACCCCCGAGCTGTGGCTGGAGCATATCCGTTTCGAACAGGGCGGCCGGTCGGTACGTCTGGACGGACGCACCCTGGCCCCGGAGGCCCTGCCCGACTACATCCATCGCCTGACCGAAGCCACGCCCTTCTCCGGCCTGGCCTTCAACTATCTGGTCGTGAGCCGCGGTGAGGACGAAGACGAGGCCGGGCGCGCTGCTCTGGACGGTCATCACTGGCAGCTGGCCACCGAGGCGCCAAAGATGCAGGAGGCCCGGCGATGAAGGCGCTCGATCGGCTGCTTGCCCGTTACCAGGCATTGCGCCCGCGCGAGCGGCTGCTGGTGGTGCTCGCCATCGTGCTGGTGCTGTACATGAGCTGGGATGCGTTCTGGTTTTCCCCGCTGCAGAAGGACAACCAGCGCCTGCAGGGCAGCCTGCAGACACTGCAGCAGCAGGCCACGGCCCTGGAGCA
>RFHG01000441.1 GCA_003696465.1 Gammaproteobacteria bacterium
CGCTGACGGGCGCGAGCAGCGCGGCGATCACGCGTGCCGCGCCATACAGCGTGACGGCGACGATCATCGATGACGAAGCCGACCAGGCGACGGACAACGTGGTTACGGTGAGCGCAAGCGATCCGACGGGCGCGGAGCCAGGCGTGGACGATGGCCAGTGGACACTGACGCTGAGCCGCGTCAACCACACACCATCACCGATTCTGGTCAACTACGCCCTCGGCGGCACGGCGAGTGCGCCTGGCGACTATGCGGCGCTGACGGGGACGACGTGGATCGACGTCGGCCAGTCGACGACGACGGTAACGCTGGACGTACTCGATGACGTGCTGCTGGAAGGCCTCGAGACGGCGGAGCTGACGCTTGTCAGCACGAGCCACGCAGCGGTGACGGTCAGCGCCTTGCCAGCGACGGTGACGATTGCGGATGACGAGAGCGCCGCGGGTGCAGTCACCGCGTGGATTCAGGCGATCGACCTGAGCGCGTACGAGGCGACGGACACAGCAAGCATCGCGGTGATCCTCAGTGCGACCAACGAGACGGGCGCGCCGGTGACGGTGAGCTTTGTGACGGGTGGCCGCGCGATCAACGGCACCGACTACACGAGCATTGGCAGCAGCGTCCAGATCGCGAGCGGCGCGATCAGCACGGTGGTCACGATCACGCCGACCGACGACATCTTCTTCGAAGATACCGAAGACGTGATCATCACACTGACGGGCTCGAGCAGCGCGGCGATCACGCGTGCGGCGCCGTACAGTGTGACGGCGACGATCACGGATGACGAAGCCGACCAAGCGTACGACAACACGGTCACGGTGGTGGCGGTGGACGCGAGCGCGTTTGAGAATCCGGCGGATCCGGCGCTGATCGCCTTCTGGCTGAGCAATACCAACTACACGTCTGCACCGATCGCGATCACCTACAGCGTGGGCGGCACGGCGACGCCGGGTCTGGACTACACGGCGCTCAGTGGCGTGACGAGCATTGCGGTGGGCGCGATCAGCACGACGGTGGTGATCAGTCCGCTGGATGACGTGCTGTTTGAGCTTGCGGAGACGGTAGAGCTGACGGCGACGACGGTGGGTCACGCGGCGGTGAGCCTGACGGGCCCGACGACGGTGACGGCGATCATCGACGACGCGGAGACGCTGAGCGTAGCGGTCGCGGCGACGGATGCGACGGCGGGTGAGAATCCGCAGGACCTGGCGTGGCTGCAATTTGTCCTGAGTACGACCAACGGTACGGGCAGCGCGATCACGGTGACGTACAGCACGACGGGCCGCGCCGGCAACGGCACGGACTACACGGCACTGCCGGGCACGGTGCAGATTCCGAATGGCGCGACGCGAGCCGTCGTTGCCATTGCTCCGATCGACGACGCGCTGTTTGAAGACGGTGAAGACGTGATCATCACGATCACGGGCACGGACGAACCTGGCCTGACGATTGCGGCCGCGCCGGCCAACACGACGACGGTGACGATCGTCGACGACGAATCGGACGCGGCGGGCGACCAGACGGTGACGGCGGTGGTGCTCGATGGCGTGCTGGTAGAAGGCGCGGGTAACGATGGTCTTGTCGCCTTCTGGCTGAGCGCGACGAACTACACGGCGAGCGCGATCGACATTAC
>RFHG01000442.1 GCA_003696465.1 Gammaproteobacteria bacterium
CGGTCACTGTTGCGCACCAGCCAGTAGACAATGCCCAGGGCCAGCAGGCTGCCGGCCAGAGCGGCGATGGTGGACGCGGAATACTCCTTTGCATCGAGGATGATGAACTTGCGCGAGATGGCCAGGATGGCAATCAGCACCACGGTGCGCACCTGAATGATGCTCTCCCTGCGCGCCGCCACCTTGAGGATGGAGTGCTTGAACTCCATGGCGATGAGCACCGTCATGATCATGCCGAAGACCACCTGGAAGGAATGCGGCTCGATCGGGTCCACCGCGCCGAGAATGAGCAGGGTGAACACGCGCTCGGCCAGGCTGCCGAGCGAGAAGACAATGACCACGGCGATGATGAAGGTGAGAATCATCGCCACCACCTGCTCGAAGCGCTCGTAGGCGCTCATCATGCTCCACTTGCGTTCGTTCGGCCTGTTCATCGGATTCCCCCTCTCCTGCCCAATCATGGCAGGCCGGCCACCGGGCGACAAGCCGCATCCCGGACAAAAAAATCCCCGGCAGGGCCGGGGACAGGTCAACCACAACCGGGAGGCGCAGGATATCCCCACGCGCCCGGGGGAGGATCGTAGCCACAACCAATGACCATCGGGGAGGGGGAGAACTCGTCCGGTCTGTCGCTACATTTCCTCTGACCCGCCTGCCACGGGGAAGTTCCCCACGATATACTGCGGCCATGAAAAAACTGCTCATTTACCCGGCTCTGGTGCTGGCCGCGATCGCAGGCCCGGCCGGGGCGACCGGAGACTACGCCGCCTGTGTCCAGCGCGAGGCCCTGCTGTCGGCCGACGAGACCCGCATCGGCGACCTGAAGCAGCGTTGCCGCGAACGGACCCTGGAGGAGGCGGCAGCGAGCAGTCTGGAAACCGCAGCGGTGGACGAAAGACTGGCCCTGGAGGAAACCGTCTCGCGCAACCCCTTCGTGCTGCTCGCCCATCGGCCCAACTATTTCCTGTTTGCCAGTTACAACAGCCGCCCGAACACGGCGCCCTTCGACAACCTGGATCCCGCGCTTGCCGAGAACATGCAGCCGGTCGAGGCCAAGTTCCAGGTGAGCCTGAAGCTGCCGGTGGCCCACGACCTGTTCGGTGGCCGGGGCAATCTCTATTTCGCCTATACCAACCGCTCCTTCTGGCAGCTCTACAACACTGCGCACTCCTCGCCCTTTCGCGAGACCAATCACGAACCGGAAATCTGGCTGAGCCTGCGCCAGCACCTGAGCCTGGCCGGCTGGGAGGCCCGCCTGCTGGACATCGGCCTGTCGCACCAGTCGAACGGCCGCGCGGGGAGTCTTTCACGGAGCTGGAACCGTATCTACGGCCGAATCGTCTTTGGTCGCGACAACCTGGCCGTCTCGCTGCGCCCCTGGATCCGCATTCCCGAATCGGCAGAACATGACGATAACCCCGACATCAACGATTACATGGGCCATTTCGAGCTGCGTGGCGTGGTCCGCAACGGACGGACCCGGTTCAGCCTGATGCTGCGCAACAACCTGGATACACGAAACAATCGCGGTGCGCTGGAGCTCGGCTGGACCTTCCCCATACACGGCCATGCGCGGGGCTATGTCCAGTGGTTCAACGGTTATGGCGAGAGCCTGATCGACTACAACGCGCTGACCAACAGCATTGGCTTCGGCATTGCC
>RFHG01000443.1 GCA_003696465.1 Gammaproteobacteria bacterium
GCTATCACCCGGGAGGGCGCACGGCCGCTGAATGCCACGGAATTGAAACGGGTCTGGCAGGTCAACCTCTGCCTGGCCTGTCACGACGATCCGAAGGATCCAATCTACCAGAGGAAGCTCGATGTCGCCAAGCTGTCTGATTGTCTCGCTCGTGCTGCTACTGATTAGCTTTGGCAGCGCCGGTGCTGCGCGACAGGACTGCTCCGGTTGCCACCCGGTGCAACCGGGTGGTCTGCACGCTGAATTCTCCTGTACCGAGTGCCACGGTGCGGACAAGGACCGGGCGCACGATACGGGTGTAGAGCAGGAACAACTCTGTGGCCGATGCCATCGGCAAGAGACGGGAGTCCTGCACGGTGCCATGGCGACCCGCAGTGCCGAGCGTGACTTTATTGCCCGAAGTTTTGCCCGGCACGATGCCGATTTCGCCACGGCCAACTGCAGCAGTTGTCACCTCTCCTCCTGCAGTGACTGCCATGGCTCAGGTCATGCCCTGAAGCGACCTGACAGTGAAGCCTGCGTGCGCTGCCACAGGGGCGGCTTCGTCGGCTGGGATTATCTCGGCCGCGCGCCGCGCGAGGACAGTGTGCGTTACCAGCGCGGGCCGCAGGCAGAGGGCGAGTACTATCTTCAGATGCGTCCGGATATTCACGCAGAGCGGGGGATGGAGTGCGCCGCCTGCCACGATATGGCGAGCCTGGCAGCGGGCCGGAGATCCGCGAAGGGGTGCGTCGATTGCCATCGACCGGACCCGCAGGTCGTCGAGCACGGCATCGCCGCGCACATGGAAAAAATGGAGTGCGCCGCCTGTCATGCAGCCTGGTCGGCGCAGGAATACGGGACCTTCTACCTGAAAATGATCGATTCACCGGCGCGGGAATATTTCCGCGTCAGGCAGGATGCCGATTCGAATTACATCAAGAGCGCCTACCTCAAGCTGTGGGAGGCGCCGCCACTGGGGCTCAATGCGGCGGGGAAGGTAAGCCCCCTGCGTCCCTGGTTCCTCTATTATTCAGAGATCGTCGAAGGGGA
>RFHG01000444.1 GCA_003696465.1 Gammaproteobacteria bacterium
ATCCTCTATGCCCGGCCCGAGCGCATTCGCGAGGAAGTGGCACGCACCCTGGAGAGCTATGGCCATGGTTCGGGCCATGTGTTCAACCTGGGCCACGGCATCCATCAGCACATCGATCCCGAGCACGTGCGCGCCCTGGTCGATGCAGTGCACGAGCTGAGCATTCCCTATCACCAGCCCGCCTGAGCGGCGGGCTCACTCCGCCAGAAGGGCCTCCACCTCGCGCAGCGTGGCGCGCGCCTCGGGCCGTCCGTCCACCGGGCTGAGCGGCGCCTGATGGCTGCGCCGCTCCGGAAACAGCACCAGCTCGAAACG
The DNA here is from genome assembly GCA_003696465.1 of Gammaproteobacteria bacterium. Taxonomy (GTDB): domain Bacteria; phylum Pseudomonadota; class Gammaproteobacteria; order J044; family J044; genus J044. Next base: position 316 of record RFHG01000444.1, read on the forward strand.
CAGATCCTCGGCCAGAAAGCGCAGCACCGGGAACGGCTCGGCCTCTTCCCGACTGCTCATGCGCAGCCGTCGCTCGCCGGTCTCGTGGGGAATGCCCTGGTCCATGAGAAAGATGGCCACTTCCTCGGGCAGGGCCCCGAGCAGATGCAGGGTGATGTCGCTGTGACTGGCGGCTGTACCGGTCAGCACCGGCCCGCTCAGGCGCGGGCTGAACGGGGCCAGCAGGCGCATGGCCTGCGCCGCCGCCTCGCGCATGCGGCGCAGATGCCGCGCATGCCGGTCGGCCCCGAACAGACGCTGGTGCAGGCGCAGGGCCTCCTCTACCTCGATGTTGGAGGGCATGCCCGCGCGAGGCGCGATGCCGAGGCGGTCACGGGCCTTCTGCTTGGCGGCAAGAAAGTCCCGGCCACCCTCTTCGGCCAGGATGCGGGCGGCCTCCTGGGCGATGCGCTGGCGCAGTTGTTCGTGATGTCGCTGTGACATGCCTGCCTCCCGGTCCGTCTGCTCACCAGGCGCGGAGGGCTGCTAGAACAGCTGCTCCGGCAGCGCCTCGCCACCCCCGCTCGTCGGCGAGCTGCCGCCTGCCCCCGGTTCGACCACCGGCGCGGCCGTCTCTTTCGGCACGAACCGGGCGCGGAAGGTCTCGAAAATGGCATTTTCCGCCTCCGGCGGTGCCAGCTTGCCGGTCTCCGGGTCGATGCGTACGGTCACCATGTCCGCAGGCATGGGCGGCTCCATCTCGGGCACGCCGGCCAGCGCGCTGCGCATGTACGCGACCCAGATGGGCAGCGCGGCCCCGGCGCCGGTCTCGCGGCTGCCCAGCGGCTTGAGGCGGTCGAAACCGACCCAGACGGTGGTGACGATGGCCGGATTGTAGCCGCTGAACCAGGCATCCTTCTGGTCGTTGGTGGTACCCGTCTTGCCGGCCAGGTCCTTGCGCCCGAGGGCCAGCGCGCGCCGGCCGGTGCCATGGCGAATCACATCCTTCATCATGCTGACGATCTGCCACGCATTGTCAGCCGGAATCACGCGCGGTGCCGGCGGCAGCCTCCGCGGCTCATCGACAGCAACCGGTTCCGGTGAGCCATCCGCTGCGGCCGGCGCCTCCCCCTCGCCTGCCGCCTCCCCGGCATCCATGGCCGGAGCTGCAGCAGATGCATCGCCCCCTTCCTGGGCCGGCGCCAGGTCGAGCAGATAACTGTCGTGTTCGCTGACTACGCAGCCCCCTTCGCAGGCCACCTTCGGCTCGGCCCGGAACAGGACCCTGCCGTTACTGTCCTCGATTCGCTCGATGAACCACGGATCGACACGATAGCCGGTATTGGCAAACACGCTGTATCCGCGGGCCAGTTCGAGCGGGGTCACGGTACCGCTGCCCAGCGCCAGCGAGAGATCGTGCGGCAGGCGCCGGGTATCGAAACCGAAGCGGGCCGCATACTTGAGTGCATAGCCGATGCCGATGGCCCGCAACAGGCGGATCGAAACCAGATTGCGCGACTTCATCAGGGCGACGCGGAGGCGGGTGGGGCCATAGAAGCGGCCACTGTAGTTCTCGGGCCGCCAGGTATCCTCCAGCGCGGCATCCTCGAATACCACCGGCGCGTCATTGATGATGCTGGCCGGGGTATAGCCCTTCTCCAGTGCTGCGGAATAGATAAAGGGCTTGAAGCTGGATCCCGGCTGGCGCTGGGCCTGGGTGGCCCGATTGAACTTGCTCAGGTAGTAGTCGTAACCACCGACCAGGGCCAGTACGGCACCATCGGCAGGTCGCAGGGATACCAGCGCCCCCGATACCTCGGGCACCTGGGCCAGGGTCCAGATCTCAACATCCTTCTCCGGCGGGATCTCTGCCTTGCGCCCCTTGCGATCGCGCGGCAGGGCTTCGGAACGCTTCATGCGCATCACGCGCACCAGATCGCCCGGCTTGAGTACATCGGCCGGACCCTTTACCTCCGCACCGAGACGGTTTTCATCCAGATGACGCCGCGCCCAGCGCACGCCGTCGGGATCCAGTTCGATGCGTTCACCATCGCCGAGATAGAGCACCGCCCTGTCCTTGTCGACCTCGATGACCAGCGCGGCGCGCATGTCGGCCACCCGGCGGCGCTGCTTCAGCAGGGCATCCCAGGCCGCCTCGTCGGACTGGGCCGTCAGGTCAATATGCGCTTCTGCCCCGCGCCAGCCGTGGCGCCGGTCATAGGCAATCAGTCCCTGACGTACGGCCTCGTTGGCCGCCACCTGCAGGGGGGCACGCAGGGTAGTCACCACCCGCAACCCGTCGGTATAGGCACGCTCGCCAAAGCGCTCGACCATCTCCCGCCGCACCATCTCGCCGATGTAGGGTGCCTCGACCTCCGGCCTGGGACCGTGCAGGCCGGCCGTCAGCGGGGCCTCGCGGGCCGCCTTCCAAGTCGTGTCGTCGATGTACCCCAGCTCATGCATTCGGTCCAGCACGTAATTGCGCCGGATCCAGGCCCGCTCGGGGTTGACGATCGGGTTGTAGCCGGAGGGGGCCTTGGGCAGGCCCGCAATCATGGCGATCTGCGGCAGGGTCAGGTGCCCGATGTCGGTTCCGTAATACACCTGGGCCGCCGCGCCCACGCCATAGGCACGATGCCCCAGATAGATCTTGTTCAGATAGAGCTCGAGAATCTGGTCTTTTGTGAGCTCCCTCTCAATTTTCAGGGCCAGGAACATCTCCCTGAGCTTCCTGGTATATGTTTTTTCCGGTGAGAGGAAGAAGTTCTTGGCGACCTGCATGGTGATGGTACTGGCCCCCTGGGACTTCTTCCCGGTCAGGGCCAGATTGAGTGCGGCACGCAGCACACCCTGCCAGTCCACGCCGGGATGCTCGTAGAAGCGATCGTCCTCCGCGGCGATGAAGGCCTGCTTCATCAGGGGCGGCACATCTTTTATATGGACCGGTATGCGCCGTTTCTCGCCATATTCACCGATCAGGCGGCCGTCATGGGTGTAGATGCGCAGTGGAACCTGGAGCTGGATGTCCTTGAGGCGGTCGACCGGGGGCAGGTCACGCCCCAGCCAGATCCAGGCCACGAGCAGCGCCACCGCACCCGCAAGCGCGCCCGCCAGCAGGGCGCCAAGCAGCCAGACGGACAATTTGGTCAAGAATTTCATCGGGTTAGAAGAGGATCATGGAGGGCATGCGGTGCAGTATCTCACACCAAAAACGTGCCGCCAACAAGGGGTGGAATTTATACTAGTATTTTTATAGAGTTGCAGCTAATATCTGAGAAAACATAATATCAATGCCATGTAACCATTGGGGATAAAGGGAAAATCACCGTGTCTCTCCTGAGAAAGAAAAAGCCGCCCTTGCTGGGCATCGACATCAGCTCCACCTCGGTCAAGCTGGTCGAGCTGAGTCGCAGTGGCGACCGCTACAAGGTCGAGAGCTATGCCGTCGAGCCCCTTCCCCCCAATGCCGTGGTGGAGAAGAACATCGCCGAGACCGAGGCCGTGGGCGAGACCATCAGCAAGGCGCTCAAGCGGGCCAAGACCAAGAACAAGTTCTGCGCCCTTGCAGTACCCGCCTCGGCCGTTATCACCAAGGTCATCACCATGCCGGCCAGCCTGAGCGAGAACGACCTGGAGGTTCAGGTCCAGATCGAGGCCGACCAGTACATCCCCTATTCACTGGAAGAGGTACACCTCGACTTCGAGGTGCTGGGGCCCACCGAGGGCAACCCGGAAACCGTCGATGTCCTGCTGGCCGCCACCCGCAGCGAGAACGTGGACCTGCGCGTGGCCGCGGCCGACATCGCCGGTCTGACCACTAGGGTGATGGACATCGAGTCCTATGCCATGGAGAACGCCTATCGCATCATCGAGCCCGATCTCAGTGGCCGGGTGGTCGCGATCGTCGATGTCGGCGCCACCATGACCACCATCAACGTCATCGCCGATGACCAGCTGATCTACACCCGCGAGCAGCCCTTCGGCGGCAAGCAGCTCACCGAGGAAATCATGCGCCGCTTCGGTCTCTCGTACGAGGAGGCCGGACTGGCGAAGAAGGAAGGCAGCCTGCCCGACAACTATGTTCCGGAGGTGCTCGAGCCCTTCAAGGAAACCATGGCCCAGCAGGTCCACCGCTTCCTGCAGTTCTTCTATGCCGCCAGCCAGTACAACACGGTCGACCAGCTGGCCCTGGCCGGGGGCTGCGCCGCGATCCCCGGGATCGACGAGCTGATCGAGGAGCGTGTCGGCGTTCCGACCAGCATTGCCAACCCCTTCGCCAACATGTCCACTGCCTCCCGCGTCAATCAGCAGCGGCTCTACGACGACGCCCCTTCCCTGATGATTGCCTGCGGGCTGGCCCTGAGGAGTTTCGACTGACATGGCGCACATCAACCTACTTCCCTGGCGCGAGGAACGCCGCAAGGAAAAGCAGCAGGAATTCCTCGTCTACATGCTGTTTGCCGCGGCACTGGCCGGTCTGGTGGTGTTCCTCGTCCATGTCCAGATCGAGGGCCGGATCGAGTACCAGCAGGCACGCAACAAGTTCCTCGAGAACGAAATCCGCATTATCGACAAGCGTATTGGCGAAATCCGCGACCTGGAAAAGCAGAAGAAGGCCCTGCTCGATCGAATGAAGATCATCGAGCAGCTGCAGACCAGCCGCCCGGGTGTGGTGCACCTGTTCGACGAACTGGTCAAGACCCTGCCCGATGGGCTGTACCTGAAATCGCTCAAGCAAAAGGGCAACAAGCTCTATATCGAGGGCGAGGCAGAGTCCAACGCACGAGTCTCGGCCTACATGCGCAACCTCGAGGCCTCGCCCTGGTTCAAGGATCCGAACCTGGAAATCGTCAAGTCGGACAAGCCCAAGGGCAACACCAGTGTCCCGACCAAGCAGTTCAAGCTGACGGTGACCATCACCTCGCCGTCGGAAGAAAAGAAGAAGGAGGACTGACATGGCCATCGACCTTGCCAAGATCAAGTCAGACCTCGAGAGCTTCGACGTCAATGACCTGAAGAACATCGGCACCGCGCCGGTGGCGGTACGCGCCATCGTCATTGCGGTCGTCGTCATCACCATCCTTGGCCTGGGCTACTACTTCGACACCAAGGACCAGCTGCTGCGCCTGGAGCAGCTGGAGAAAAAGGAGCTGGATCTGCGCAGAAAGTTCGAGGCCAGGCAGCGCAAAGCCGCCAACCTGGAGGCCTACAAGGCGCAACTGGAGGAAATGCGCACCGCCTTCGGCGCCATGCTGCGGCAGCTGCCCAGCGAGACCGAGATCCCCAGCCTGCTGGTGGACATCTCCGAGACCGGTCTGCGCAGCGGCCTGACCATCGACCTGTTCCAGCCCCAGGCCGAGGCCAAGAAGGGCTTCTATGCCGAAAAGCCGATCAAGCTGGAAATGCGCGGCACCTACGAGGAGATGGCCCACTTCGCCAGTGGCGTGGCCACCCTGCCACGCATCGTCACCCTGCACGACATCCAGATCACGCCGGCAAAAAACGGGGCCCTGTCGATGAAGGCCACCGCCAAGACCTACCGCTACCTCGAAGACAACGAATGAAGGACTCCGGGACATGGCTGAAACCCTGACCAGGCAAGCAAGACCGACCGGGCAGCGACCCGCCAGTGGCACCGTCCGGCTGCTGGCCGTGCTCGCCGCGGCACTGCTGCTCAGTGCCTGCGGCAATGACATGAGTGACCTCAAGCAGTATGTCGAGGCCACCAAGGCCAAGAAGCACGGTCGTATCGAACCGATACCCGAGATCAAGTCCTACGAGGCCTTCGAGTATCCCGGGCATGAGCGCGATCCGTTCGATCCCTCCGCGGTGGCCGCCAAGGTCGAGAAGGGCAAGGCCCTGAGCGAAAACCTGGTATCCGTGGATACCAGCCGGCCTCCCGAATACCTCGAAAGCTTCCCGCTGGATACCCTGCGCATGGCCGGTACCCTGGAGCGCAACGGCGAGCTCTGGGCCCTGGTGCGCACCCCCGACGGAACCATCCAGCGCGTGCATGAAGGCAACTACATGGGCCAGAACTACGGCAGGATCATCCGCATCACCGAGGACGAGATCGTGCTCGAAGAGAAGGTTCCCGATGGCATGGGCCATTTCGTGAAACGGGAAAATGCGCTCAAGATGAGCAGCGGCGAAGAATGAGGGCAACAACCATGCATAGCATCCACGAAGCTGACCACAAAGGATTTCGCACCATGAAATACCGTCTCTCACTGGCCTTGATCGGCCTGCTGCTCTGGGCTTCGCAATCACTCGCCGCGGGTAACGCCCTGGAAGAGATCACCTATGCCAAGCTGCCCGGAGACCAGGTTCAGCTCGTGCTCCGCTTCCGCGAGCCACCGAAGGAGCCACTGGCCTTCACCATCGCCGATCCGGCCCGCATCGCCCTCGACTTCCCGGATACCCGACTCGCGGTCAAGAAGCGCAAGACTCCGATTGGTGTCGGCGTCACACGCAGCGTCACCGCCGTGGAGGGCCGTGGCCGGACCCGCGTGGTCATCAACCAGAGTGAGTTGTCCGATTACCAGACCCGTGTCAAGGGTAACCAGGTCATTGTGCATATCGGTCCGCCCCAGACCGCGGCCACCGCCTCCTCGCCCGCACCCGAGGCCATAGACGCCCGCCTCGCCCAGGAAAAGCAGACCGCCCCGGCGCAGAACCGCATCGAGAGCATCGACTTCCGCCGTGGTACACGGGGTGAGGCACGCATCATCCTCAAGCTCTCCAACCCCCGCATTCCCGTCGATGTACGCCAGCAGGCCCGCGACATCGTGGTCGAGGCGCTCAATACCGGCATCGACGAGAAACTGCAGCGACGCATGGACGTGACCGACTTCGCCACCCCGGTCGAGAGCATCGACACCTTCCAGGTGGGCAATGATGTGCGCATCGTTGTGCGCCCCACCGGCGACTACGAACAGCTCGCCTACCAGGCCGACGACATCTTTACCATCGAGGTCAAGCCGCTGACCAAGGCCGAGGTGGAACGGCGCAAGAAGAAGGAGTTCACCGGCGAACGCCTGTCACTCAACTTCCAGGACATCGAGGTCCGTTCGGTGCTGCAGCTCATCGCCGACTTCACCAACCTCAACGTGGTGGTCAGTGACAGCGTCAGCGGCAATCTCACCCTGCGTCTGAAGAACGTGCCCTGGGATCAGGCGCTGGACATCATCCTCAAGACCAAGGGCCTGGCCATGCGCCAGAACGGCAATGTCCTGCTGATCGCGCCGGCGGCCGAGATCGCCGCACAGGAGAAACTGGAGCTGGAGGCCAACAAGCAGGTCGAGGAACTCGCGCCGCTTCGCTCCGAGTTCATCCAGATCAACTACGCCAACGCCTCCGAGCTGGCTGCCCTGCTCAAGTCCAAGGGCAACAGCCTGCTCAGCGAGCGCGGCAACGTCACCATCGACAATCGCACCAACACCCTGCTGGTGCAGGACACCGATGCCAAGCTGGAGGAGATCCGCCGGCTCATCGCCCGCCTCGATGTCCCGGTACGCCAGGTACTGATCGAGTCCCGTATCGTGGAGGCCAGCGACAAGTACACCAAGGAACTGGGCGTACGCTTCGGCATCACCAGCCAGGGCACCGATACCAGCAAGAACCTGCAGCATGCGGTCTCGGGCACGGCCCAGGGCGCCTATGACTTTACCCAGGGCAATACCCCATCGAGTCTCGATGCCTTTGGCGCCTACAATGTCAATCTGCCCGTGGCCAATCCCGCCGGCAGCATCGGCCTCTCGCTGATCAAGCTGCCGATGGACCTGATGCTCAACCTCGAGCTCAGC
>RFHG01000067.1 GCA_003696465.1 Gammaproteobacteria bacterium
CCGCCAGGCAGCGTCTTGCACGCTCCCGGCTGGCGCTGGCGATGGGTCGGCCGGGTGAACTCGTCTCGGAGTTGGAAATGCCGGAGATCACGATCCCGGCTGCGGACGAGGAGGGAGACTTCGAGGCATATTGGCGTCGGGTCGAGGCCGGGCATCCTCGCCTGCAGGCCCTGCGCGAGCGTCTGGCGGCAGCACGCAAAGAGGTGGAGGCGGCGCGCAATAGCGAGGGTCCGGTGTTGAGAGCCGGCCTGGAGGCTTCGGTCTACAACCGCTCTGCCGGCTCGACTCACCCGATCGGAGGTGGCCTGGAACTCTCGGTGCCCTTGTATACCGGCGGTCGGCGGGAGGCCGCCATTGCGCATGCCGAGGCCGAAGCCACACAGGCTCAGGCCGACTTGCAGGAGGCGTTGTCGAGACTGCGTCAGGAGGCACTGGAACTGTGGGTACAAGGGGAGACCCTGCGGACCGACTATCAGGGATTGCGGGTCGAAGGAGACTACCGGGAGCTCTATCTGGATCGCAGTCGGGCGCTCTACGACCTGGAAGTGAAGACCGACCTGGGGGATGCGATGACGCGGATCTCCGAGGTCCGTCTGGCGACCGCCCGGACACTCTTCGCCTGGGCCCTCAATCGGGCGAGGATGAAGGCGATGACCGGAGAATTACTGGAGAAGACACCATGAACGACAGGTCCGTGTCCTCGATTTTTTTGCTCGCAGGTTTGCTGTCGTTATCGCTCCTGACGTGCATGCCGGTTTCGGCAGGCGAATTTCCGGCCCTGGTGGATTGGGGGCGGCGGGTGACGCTGGGAACCCTGGAATCCGGCGTCGTTGCCGAGGTGATGGTGACCGAGGGGCAACGGGTGAAGAAGGGGGCATTGCTCCTACGGCTGGATCAGCGCAGATTCGAGGCCGATCTTGCGGCTGCGCAGGCGGCCTACCGGCATGCAGAGGCGTTGCTGGCAGAGGCGCAGCAGGAGTTCGACCGGGCGCAGGAACTCTATGATCGTACGGTACTCTCGGAGCATGAGCGAACGGTTGCCGTGATCGGTTTGCGCAAGGCGCAGGCGGCAAAAGAGAAAGCCCGCGCCGATCTCGTGCGCGCTCGATTGGCCTTGGAGCACAGTGAGCTGCATGCCCCATTCGATGGAGTGGTGCAACGCGTAATGGCCGTGCCGGGGCAGCCGGTGAATGCACGAATGAAGCTGCCATCCCTATTGATGTTGGCCGATACCCATTGGCTGGAGGTGCGGGCCCAGGCGAGCCCCGCGATGGTGCAGGGGCTGCTGGCTGCAGACAAGGCGGAAGTGGTCCTCGACGGAACTTCCTTGCCAGTGGTGCATCTGACGCACTCGTTTTCTTCCGCCGGCGGCAATGTAACCGTCAGGATACGTGTCAAGCGGCCGGATGACCTGGTAGTACGGCCCGGCCAGCCGGCAAGTATCCGTTGGTAGCAGGGGTTACTCGTAACCCCCCGAGGCCACATCGAGACCCTGTGGCATGCCTTCGGCCCGCAGGACCTCGCTGAGAATTTGGCCGTCTGGCATGAGAGCGAGGAGACGGAATCCGGGTTGTTGCTGGTCGACGCTGAACCGGGCGCTGCCGGGTGCGAATTGGACGCAGGTTGAGGGTGTGCCCATCAGGCGCACGCCGTTCCGATGTTCGTCGAACAGCTGGTGGACATGGCCCCAGAGCAGGCCCTTGACCTGGGGTAGTCCTGCGATGCTATCGAACAGCGCTTCGGCGTTGTCCAGCCCCATCTCATCGATCCAGTCGCTGCCCACCGGCACTGGCTGGTGGTGGAGGCTGATCAAGGTAGGACTATCGGATTCGGCCAACGCCTGCTGCAACATGTCGATTTCTGCGGCATCCAGGTGGCCGCCGACCTCCCCGGGTACCACCGAATCGAGCAGGATCAGCCGCCAGCCCTTGCAATCGACCACCTGCGGGCAGGAAACGCGCTGGCTCCGCAGATGTTCGCGCATGACGACGGGAATGTCGTGATTGCCAGGAAGACAGTGAACGGGGATCCCAAATTCGTCCAGGAGATGCGCCAGCCGTCGATAGCCTTCCGGACTTGCGTCGTGGACCAGATCACCAGTCGCCAACACCAGATCGGGTCGCCAACCGGTTTCTCGGAAGGTCGTGATGATACTGCGGAAGCTGTCAAGGGTATTGACACCGAGGAGCCGCCCCGTTTCGTCCGCATACAGGTGCGTGTCGGTCACCTGCAGCACTTTCAGGCAATCCGGAGGCAAAGCGGCGCTGTGCAAGCCGCGTTCACGTGCCTTGCCGAAGTTCGCGGGGCCTGTCCGGTGTCTGGCCTGTGCCACCTGCCTTGCCATTTGTCGGTTGGGTTTCCAGGTATAGTAGACCAAAGCCTCTGCGGCGATGACACAATGTTGGCCAGATTTGTGAGCGAGTTCCACCCCTTATGACCTTGAATGAGCTGAGGTACATCGTCGCCGTGGCACGCGAGCGGCATTTTGGCAAGGCAGCAGATTCCTGTCATGTGAGTCAGCCCACGCTGAGCGTGGCAGTTCGCAAGCTGGAAGACGAGCTGGGGGTCACCCTGTTCGAACGGCGAAAGGGGGAGGTGAGTGTCACTCCCATTGGAGAGCAGATCGTCGGTCAGGCGCAGCGCGTATTGGAGGAAGTGGGTGCCATTCGCCAGACTGCCGAGCAGGGCAAGGACCAGCTGGCAGGTCCCCTACGGCTGGGCGCCATCTACACCATCGGCCCTTACCTGCTGCCGCACTTGATTCCCAACCTGGCGAAGACCGCGCCGCAGATGCCGTTGGTGGTGGAGGAGAACTACACTGCCGTGCTGAGCGAGAGGCTGCGGCAGGGCGAGCTGGACGTGGTCATCATCTCGCTGCCCTTCGATGAACCCGGCGTACGTACGCTGCCGCTCTATGAGGAACCCTTCGTACTGCTGATCCCCAGCTCCCATCCGCTGAATCAATACGACGAGGTCGAGGTGGACCAGCTCAAGGACGAGGATGTGTTGCTGCTCGGTTCGGGCCATTGCTTTCGTGATCAGGTACTCGAAGTATGTCCGGATTGTCTGGCCAAGCGAGGCAGCGACGGACGCCCCCGCCAATTCCTGGAGAGCAGCTCGCTGGAGACCATTCGTTACATGGTCGCCAGCGGCCTGGGCGTCACCGTGCTGCCCTGCACCGCGGCAGGGGCGGAACGATTCTCGGAACGGCTGCTGAAGGTAAAACGCTTTGCCGGAAAGCCGCCGAGCCGGGTAGTCGCCCTGGCCTGGCGCAAGAGCTTTCCGCGGCCAGAGGCGGTCAATGCGGTGCGCGAGGCCATTCTGCGGGCCCCCTTGAGCTGTATTCGTCCTCTCGACCAGCCTCGAACGCTGTCCCCCGATCATTGAAATCCCGCCGATAGCGCATACCTATTGCACGCATTGGGAGAAACAATTTCCTCTCTCAATGGGGGGGCACTATATTTCTCCCCGCTAGCACCGGAATCGTCCGGTTTCATTGCAGCAACTAAGGAGGAATGACATGTCTCTCAAAGGTTCCAAGACCGAGGAAAACCTGAAGGCCGCCTTTGCCGGCGAGTCCCAGGCCAACCGCCGTTATCTCTACTTCGCCGCCAAGGCGGACGTCGAGGGCTACAACGATGTGGCCGCCGTGTTCCGCTCCACCGCCGAGGGTGAGACCGGTCACGCCCACGGCCACCTGGAGTACCTGGAAGAGGTGGGTGATCCGGCGACGGGCCTGCCGATCGGTGGCACCGCCGACAACCTCAAGGCCGCCATCGCAGGCGAGACCCACGAGTACACCGACATGTACCCGGGGATGGCCAAGACCGCTCGTGAGGAGGGCTTCGACGAGATCGCCGACTGGTTCGAGACCCTGGCCAAGGCCGAGCGCTCGCACGCCAATCGCTTCCAGAAGGCGCTCGACGCCCTGGATTCCTGATCCGGCGGTTGCCTGAACAGAAGGGGCCGCGAGGCCCCTTTTTCAACGAATTCGAGGAGATACGGTAATGGCAGGAGCAAGAGAAGGCAGCCTCGAGGCGCCGACCCGACACCCCATCGACTGGCAGAACCCGGACTACTATGACGAGGACAAGCTGTTCGCCGAGCTGGAGCGGGTCTACGACATCTGCCACGGTTGTCGACGCTGCGTCAGTCTCTGCAATGCCTTTCCCACCTTGTTCGACCTGGTGGACGAGTCCGACACCATGGAGGTGGACGGCGTCGCCAAGGAAGACTACTGGAAGGTGGTCGACCACTGCTACCTGTGCGACCTGTGTTTCCTGACCAAGTGCCCCTATGTGCCGCCCCATGAATGGGACGTGGATTTTCCACACCTGATGCTGCAGGCCAAGGCGGTCAAATACCGCCAACAGGGCGCATCGTTGCGCGACAAGACCCTGACCGACACCGATATGCTCGGCACCATTGCGGGTATCCCGGTGGTCGCCGGGATGGTCAATACGCTCAATGAGAACGGCGCCTTCCGTAAGGTGCTCGAGAGCAGCTTCGGGGTGCATCACGATGCCAAGCTGCCGAAGTTTCACAGCAAGTCGTTGCGCTCGCGCATCCAGCCCGAATCGGGCGAGGGTGCCGAGCCCGCCGGTCCCACTACCGGTAAGGTGGCCCTGTTCGCCACTTGTTACGGGAACCGCAATGACCCGAAGAGCGGTGACGACCTGGTGGCGGTGCTGCGGCACAACGGCATCAAGGTGACCCTGGCCGAGAAAGAGCGCTGCTGTGGCATGCCGAAACTCGAACTGGGCGACATGCAGGCAGTGGCCGAGGCGAAGGAGGTCAATATCCCGGTACTGGCGAAGCTGGTGGACGAGGGCTGGGATATCGTCGCGCCGGTCCCCTCCTGCGTTCTGATGTTCAAGCAGGAGCTGCCGCTGATGTTCCCGGATGATCCGGAGGTGGCCAAGGTGCGCGATGCCATCTACGACCCCTTCGAATACCTGATGCTGCGCCACAAGCACGGCAAGCTGAATACGGATTTCAAGCATCCGCTGGGCAAGGTGGCCTATCACGCGGCCTGTCATCAGCGGGTGCAACGCATCGGGCCCAAGACCCGGGAGCTGTTGTCACTGATTCCCGGCACCGAAGTGGAGACCATCGAGCGGTGTTCCGGCCACGACGGCACCTATGCGGTGAAGAAGGAGTTCCACGAGATCTCCATGAAGATCGGCCGACCGGTCTACAACAAGGTCAAGCAGATACAGCCCGACCACTACAGCAGTGACTGTGCCATGGCGGGCGAGCAGATCGCGAACGGGTTGCGCGACGGCAGCGAGCCGGAACATCCCATCAGCCTGGTGCGCTTGGCCTACGGTATATGAGGATATTGATCATGAGCCAGAAACTGAGCAGAGAGGATCTCTACAGCCTGGAGAAGTATGCCGAGGTGCGCCCCGAGTTTCGCGCCCGCATCATGCAGCACAAGCAGGACCGGCGCGTGCCCATCGGGCCCAATGCCACCCTCCATTTCGAGGACGCACTCACCATGCAATACCAGGTCCAGGAGATGTTGCGGATCGAGCGCATCTTCGAGGCCGAGGGTATTCAGGAAGAGCTGGACGCCTATAATCCGCTGATTCCCGATGGCAGCAACTGGAAGGCCACTTTCATGGTGGAGTTTCCTGACGAGAACGAGCGCCGTGAGCAGCTCAAGCGATTGCTGGGGATCGAGAAGCACGTCTGGGTACAGATCGGTGACCTGCCGCGGGTGACGCCCATTGCAGACGAGGATCTGGAGCGCGAAGACGAGGAGAAGACCTCCTCGGTGCATTTCCTGCGTTTCGAACTGACGCCGGAAATGGTACAGGCGGTCAAGGAAGGTGCCGACATCGCCATGGGCATCGACCATCCCAACTACACCCATACGGTGGAGAAGGTGCCGGCGAACGTCCGCGACTCCCTGGCAAAAGACTTGGCCTGAATCAGGATAAACCGCAAAGGACGCGAAGGAACGCAAAGGATACTGTGGAAAGGCTAAGGCGGCTTCCCTGCGGCTTCACGCAGGGTGTGGTTGAGCGCAGCGATACCCACCACCGAAGGTTAGTGTGGAAGAACACACTGTATCAGGCACACGAACCCCTGGCCTGTTCCGACCCAACGTAAATCCGAGTTTTGTGGCCTGATCGTAGTCGGTCAGGCGCTGGTGGCCTCGGCGAGGAAGCCGTGCTTGCGCAGCATTTTCAGCCAGCGCGGTGCGTTTCGGGCAACAACCAACGCCTCGTAGTCGATGGTGCTGTCCTTGTAAGGGGTGCCGTCGCGGAGCATGGCATAGATAATGCGCAGCATCTTGTGGGCCAAGGCGACGATGGCCTTGTTGTGCCCCTTGCGGATCTTCAGGGACTCGAACTTGGCCTTGAGACCGCAGCGCGTTCGGGCCGCTGCCTGAGCAAATTCAGACAGCAACCGGCGCACCCAGGGATTTCCCCGTCGGATCCGTCCACTCTTGCGCTTGCCGGCGCTTTCGTTGTTGCCCGGGCAGATACCCACCCAAGAGGCGATACGCTCGGCGCTGCCGAAGACCGCCATGTCCCCCCCGATCTCGACCAGCAGCATGGCCGCTCCCGGGCGGTCGACCCCTGGGAGGGTCTCGAGGAGATCCAACAGTGGGGCATGAGCCTTGAGTGCGTCCAGCAGGTAGCGATCCATCCGGGCGATGCGTTGTTCGAGTTGCTCGATGTGCTCGAGGATCTCCGCGGCCACGAAGCGATGCGTCTCACTGAGGTCGTCCGTACTCAAGGCCTCCAGCAGTTCCTCCCGGCTGGCCCGCAGGCGTCCCTTGCGATCGAGCACCTCATGCAGGGGAAGCCCCTCGAGCAAGCCCTTGATCATGGCGCGTGCCGCCTGGCCGTGAATATCGGAGACCACGACACTGAGCCGGATGCCCGCATCGGTCAGCACCTTGTGCAGGCGGTTCTTCTCGGC
>RFHG01000445.1 GCA_003696465.1 Gammaproteobacteria bacterium
CCTGGTCATCACCGACGAGCAGGGCGAGAAGCACGAGCTGCTGATTCCGAAGTGGCGCACCGTCAGCGTGTTCGAGGGCGAGAAGGTCGAGAAGGGCGAGGTCATCGCCGAAGGCGAGCTGAACCCGCACGACATCCTGCGCCTGCGCGGCGTCACGGCGCTGGCCGAATATCTGGTCAAGGAGATCCAGGACGTCTATCGCCTGCAGGGGGTGAAGATCAACGACAAGCACATCGAGGTGGTCATCCGCCAGATGCTGCGCAAGGTGGTCATCACCGATCCGGGCGAGTCGAAGTTCCTGCGCGACGAGCAGGTCGAGCGTGCACGCGTCGAGGAGGAGAACGAGCGTCTGGTCAAGGAGGGCAAGATTCCGGCGAAGTTCGAGACCCAGCTGCTGGGCATTACCAAGGCCTCGCTGGTCACCGAGTCGTTCATCTCCGCGGCCTCCTTCCAGGAGACCACCCGTGTGCTCACCGAGGCTGCCGTGCGCGGTGCCCGGGATGACCTGCGCGGCCTGAAGGAGAACGTCATCGTCGGTCGCCTGATCCCGGCCGGTACCGGTCTGGCCTATCACAACGAGCGTCGCCGCCAGCGCGCCGGCGTGACCTTCGATGACATCGAGTTCGGCCAGAGCGAAACCGCGCCCGCAGGCGAAACGGCAGCCGAAACCGCCACCGAGGGCGGCGAGGCCGAGGCCTCCGCGGACTGAATGCCTCGGCGGGAGGCGGCGCCCCTTGACAGGGGGGTGCCGCTTCTCTAGAATTCCGCGTCCCCCGACAGGCCGTTGTGCGATCACGCTCGGCCTGTCGTTTGTTTTTGAGCGTTGCCCGGTCCGCATGGTCGGCGGGCGCACTGTTCAGGAGAAAGGCTCAAGTATGGCTACGATCAATCAGTTGGTGCGCAAGCCCCGCAAGCGCCAGGTCGAGAAGAGCAAGGTGCCGGCGCTGGAGGCATGCCCGCAGAAGCGCGGCGTGTGCACGCGTGTGTACACCACCACGCCGAAGAAGCCGAACTCGGCCATGCGCAAGGTTGCCCGTGTGCGCCTGACCAATGGCTATGAAGTGACCAGCTATATCGGCGGCGAGGGGCACAACCTGCAGGAGCACTCCGTGGTGCTGATCCGCGGCGGCCGTGTCAAGGACCTGCCGGGTGTGCGTTATCACATCGTGCGTGGCAGCCTGGATACCCAGGGCGTCCAGGACCGCAAGCAGGGCCGTTCCAAGTACGGCGCCAAGCGTCCCAAGAAGTAAAACCGATTTCGAGAAGCGCAAATGTCCAGAAGAAGCGAAGCACCGAAGCGTACCATTCTGCCCGATCCCAAGTTCAAGAGCGTGCAGTTGGCAAAATTCATCAACACCATCATGCGTGACGGCAAGAAATCCGTGGCCGAGCGCATTGTGTATGGTGCGCTGGATACCATTTCCGAGAAGAAGGGTGGTGACGGCATCGAGGTGCTCGAGAAGGCGCTGGAGAACGTGCGCCCGATGGTGGAGGTCAAGTCCCGCCGTGTCGGTGGTGCCACCTACCAGGTACCGGTCGAGGTGCGCCCCTCGCGTCAGAATGCGCTGGCCATGCGCTGGCTGGTCGACGCGGCGCGTCGTCGGGGCGAAAAGTCCATGTCTGCCAAGCTGGCGGGCGAGCTGATGGATGCTGCCGAAAACCGCGGTTCCGCCGTCAAGAAGCGCGAGGACACCCATCGCATGGCCGAGGCCAACAAGGCCTTCTCCCACTACCGCTGGTAAGCGCAGAGGACATCACCGTGGCACGCACGACCCCCATCGAACGTTATCGCAATGTCGGCATCATGGCGCATATCGACGCCGGCAAGACCACCACTACCGAGCGCATCCTGTTCTATACCGGTGTTTCGCACAAGATCGGCGAGGTGCACGACGGTGCCGCCACCATGGACTGGATGGAGCAGGAGCAGGAGCGCGGCATCACCATTACCTCTGCGGCGACCACCTGCTTCTGGTCGGGTATGGATCAGCAGTTCCCGCAGCACCGCATCAATATCATCGACACCCCCGGACACGTGGACTTCACCATCGAGGTGGAGCGTTCCCTGCGTGTGCTCGATGGTGCCTGTGCCGTGTTCTGCGCCGTCGGTGGCGTGGAGCCGCAGTCCGAGACCGTCTGGCGTCAGGCCAACAAGTACGGCGTGCCGCGGATTGCCTTCGTCAACAAGATGGACCGTGCCGGTGCCAACTTCCTGCGCGTGGTCGAGCAGATGAAGGAGCGCCTGGGAGCCAACCCGGTGCCCATCCAGCTGCCCATCGGTGCCGAGGACAACTTCGAGGGTGTGGTCGACCTCATTCGCATGAAGGCGATCTACTGGAACGAGGAAGATCGTGGCACCACCTACGAGCTGAAGGACATCCCGGACGACATGGTCGCCCAGTGCGAGGAGTATCGTGAGCAGATGGTCGAGGCGGC
>RFHG01000446.1 GCA_003696465.1 Gammaproteobacteria bacterium
CGCCGGAAGGTCTGGAGCACGTCTTTCTGGCCGATTCGGGCTCGGTCTCGGTCGAGGTGGCCATCAAGATGGCGATGCAGTACTGGCAGGCGCAGGGGCAGCCGGAAAGAAACCGCCTTCTGACGATCCGTCACGGCTATCACGGCGATACGTTCGGCGCGATGTCGGTCTGCGATCCGGTCAGCGGCATGCATCACCTGTTTTCCGGGATGCTGCCGCAACATCTGTTTGCCCGCGCGCCGGCCAATGTCACCGAGGGTGCCTGGGATGCATCGCAGCTGGACGACTTCGCGGCAAAAATGGAAGCCCATCAAAGCGAGATCGCGGCCGTCATACTTGAGCCGATCGTCCAGGGCGCCGGCGGCATGCGCGTCTATCATCCCGAGTTTCTGGCCGGCGTGCGCCGGCTCTGCGATGCCCATGGCGTTCTTCTCATTGTCGATGAGATCGCCACCGGTTTCGGCCGAACCGGGACGATGTTCGCCTGCGAGCAGGCGGGCGTTTCACCCGACATCATGTGCGTGGGCAAGGCGCTGACCGGCGGCTACATGACGCTGGCGGCCGTGCTGTGCAGCCGGCGCGTGGCCGAGGGCGTGGAAGCGGGGGGGCATGTGCTGATGCACGGGCCGACATTCATGGGCAATCCTCTGGCCTGCGCCGTGGCGCTGGCCAGCATCGAAAAGCTGCTTGCATACGACTGGCAGCGAAAGGTGAGGGCGATCGAGGAACAGCTGACCCGTGAGCTTGAGCCCTGCCGTGGGCTCGCGAATGTGGCTGATGTTCGTGTCAAGGGGGCGATCGGGGTGCTGGAGATGAAGCAGCCGGTGGATGTGCCGGCCGTTCAGAAACGGCTGATGGCGCAAGGGGTGTGGTTGCGGCCGTTCGGCCGGCTGATCTATGCGATGCCGCCCTATGTGATCACGGCCGGGGAGTTGTCCGCCGTGATCTCGGCGATGCGGCGCGTGGCCGCAGCAGACCAGGGGTGCGCCTAGCCGGCTTCGGGAAGGAGCTGGCCTTCGCCGATGATCGGCCCGGGGCGCGCCACGACGGTTTTCTCGCGAATCAGCGCCAGCAGATCGTCGTAGCGGACGGGCTTGGCCATGAAGCTGACGTTTTCCGGGAAATGTTCCGGCGGATGCC
>RFHG01000447.1 GCA_003696465.1 Gammaproteobacteria bacterium
CCGGAGGGCGGGCACATCGCCATCCGCTGGTATATCGACGAGCATGGCGGGCACTTCGAGGTGGAAGACACCGGTATCGGCATCGCCCCCCACCACCTGAACCGGCTGACCGAACGCTTCTATCGGGTCGACAGCGATCGCTCGCGCGAAAACGGGGGCACCGGACTCGGCCTGGCCATCGTCAAGCACGTGCTACAGCGCCATGACGGAAGCCTGCACATCACCAGCCAGCCGGGTCAGGGCAGTACCTTCCGCTGCGATTTCCCCACCGCCAGACTGACCCGCCCACCGGTCGAGCCCCTCCGGGAACGGGCTGTCACAAAAGGTTCATGAAACCGTCATCGACGGATCATGGAGGCGCTCGAAAATGCGCCCTATCGGCCGATGCAACAGGCCGCAAGAAAGATTCATCACCGTTTTCCGTGAACTTCATCAGGAGCAACCCATGAAGAGCATCAAGACCCTCCTGCTGGCCGGCATGACCGCCGCAGCCATCGGCCTCGGCACTGCCCAGGCAGCACCCAAGGTCGATCCGTCGATTCCGTCCTACAAGAAGGTCTCCGGCATTGCCGGCAACCTGTCCAGCGTGGGCTCCGACACCCTCGCCAACCTGATGACCCTGTGGGCGGAGGAGTTCAAGCGCCAGTACCCCAATGTGAACATCCAGATTCAGGCCGCCGGCTCCTCCACCGCACCGCCGGCTCTGACCGAGGGCACCTCCAACCTGGGCCCGATGAGCCGCCGCATGAAGGCAAAGGAAATCGAGGCCTTCGAAAAGAAATACGGCTACAAGCCCACTGCCATTCCGGTGGCCGTCGATGCCCTGGCCGTGTTCGTCAACAAGGACAACCCCGTCAAGGGTCTGACCATCCCGCAGGTCGATGCCATCTTCTCCTCCACCCGCAAATGCGGCTACCCGGAAGACATCACCAAGTGGAAGCAGGTCGGCGTCAAGGGCCGTCTGGGCGAGATGGACATCCAGCTCTATGGTCGCAACTCCGTTTCCGGCACCTACGGCTACTTCAAGAAGCATGCCCTGTGCAAGGGTGACTACAAGCCGAGCGTGAACGAGCAGCCGGGCTCCGCCTCCGTGGTGCAGTCGGTAGCCACCTCCCTGAATGCCATCGGCTACTCCGGTATCGGCTACAAGACCACCGGCGTGCGCGCCGTGCCGCTGGCCAAGAAGGCCGGCCAGCCGTTCGTCGAGGCCACTGCCGAGAATGCCGTCTCCGGCAAGTATCCGCTGGGCCGTTTCCTCTACATCTACGTGAACAAGGCGCCCAACAAGCCGCTCGATCCGCTGGTGCGCGAGTTCATCAAGATGGTCCTGTCCAAGCAGGGGCAGCAGATCGTCATCAAGGACGGCTACATCCCGCTGCCGAAGAAGGTGGTCGAGAAGTCGCTCAAGGCCATCCAGTAAGCGCCGGCAATCGGCAGCACGACGGCCCCGCTC
>RFHG01000449.1 GCA_003696465.1 Gammaproteobacteria bacterium
CACCCGTGACAAGCGCACGCCCGCCGAACTGATGCGCGACTGCCGCTACCTGATCCTCGACCTTCCGCCCGATGCCCGCCCGGATTTCGGCAACTGTCGTGTCCTCGGCCAGCGCCTCGACACCCGCTCGCGGCAGAACGGCCGCGAGATCCGTGAAGTCCTGTTCGAGAACCGGCTGGAGCACCTGTTCACCCGGCAGTGGCTGCTGGCCTGTCCGGAGGAAAAATGACGCCGAGGATTGCCACCGGATCGGTCGCTTCCACGGGCATGTAACAGGGCCAGGAGGCCTCCGGGCGCTGACTCCCGGGAAGCGGGTCGATGACAAAACGGGTACAGCCTGCAGTCAGCCGGCCTGCGTCAACCCGCTCCCCTCAGGGGGCATCGAGCTGATCCAGCTCGTCCAGCATTTCCTCGTTCTGGGCCTGGGCGGTAGCACCGTCGCTCACCTGGAAGGCACGGCGCTGGAACCAGGCATCGCGCAGGCTCTGGTAGCGGTCGTAGGCGACATCGTCCAGCACCTCGCTCACCCCCAGCAGCTCGGCACGACGGCTGACGAAATTGAGCGCCCACAGGCTGTTGCTGAGGGCCTGGTCATCGACCGCGTAGGTCTGCGGCGAGGTCCGGTAGTCGACATACAGGGAGGGCGCATCGCGCAGGGACGACGGACCCAGGAAGGGGATCACCACATAAGGACCATCGGGTACACCCCAGTAGCCCAGGGTCTGGCCAAAGTCCTCGTCATTGCGCTCGATACCGGCATCGGTGGCCACATCGAAGACACCCAGCACGCCAAAGGTCGTGTTGATGACCAGGCGGCCGAAGTCGTCGAGCGCCTCCGTGGGCTTGAGCTGCAGGACGTCATTGACCAGGTTGCGCACATCGCCGAGATTGGCAAAGAAATTGCGCACCCCCTGCTCCACCGGATCCGGGGTGATGGACTTGTAGCCCCGTGCCACGGGGCGCATGAAATGCCGGTCGAAGCCGTCATTGAAACTAAAGATGGCGCGGTTGACCGGTTCCAGCGGATCACGGGGATCCGGCGCCCGCTGCCCGGTACTGGCACAGCCACCCACCAGCAGGGCAAGCAGCAGCATCCCTGCAGCGCGCATGGCTCAGCTCCGTCCCTGCCGGGCTGCCAGCTTCAGGCGCAGGGCGTTGAGACGGATGAAGCCTTCAGCATCCTTCTGGTCGTAACTGCCGGCATCGTCCTCGAAGGTGGCGATGTTCTCGTCGAACAGGCTGTCGGTATCCGACTTGCGGCCCACCACGGTCACATTGCCCTTGTACAGCTTCAGGCGCACCACGCCGTTGACCGTTGCCTGGCTGGCATCGACCAGCTCCTGCAGCACGCGCCGCTCGGGGCTCCACCAGTAGCCGTTGTAGATCAGGGTCGCGTAGCGCGGCATCAGTTCATCCTTCATGTGGGCCACCTCGCGGTCCAGGGTGATGGACTCGATGGCACGGTGCGCACGCAGCAGAATGGTGCCGCCCGGTGTCTCGTAGCAGCCACGCGACTTCATGCCCACATAGCGGTTCTCGACGATGTCGAGTCGACCGATGCCGTGCTCGCCACCCACGCGATTGAGTGTTTCCAGCAACGTTGCCGGCGACATCTCCTCACCGTCGATGGCCACCGGGTCACCCTGGCGGAACTCGATCTCGAGATAGCGGGGCTGGTCCGGCGCGGCCTCGGGCGAGCGGGTCCAGCGCCACATCTCTTCCTCGGGTTCGTTCCACGGATCCTCGAGCAGGCCACCCTCGTAGGAGATATGCAACAGGTTGGCATCCATGGAATAGGGCGACTTCTTGCCCCGCTTCTGCTCGATGGGAATGCCGTGCTGTTCGGCATAGGCCAAAAGCTTTTCCCGCGACAGCAGGTCCCATTCACGCCACGGCGCAATGACCTTGATGTCGGGGCGCAGGGCATAGGCCCCGAGCTCGAAGCGCACCTGGTCGTTGCCCTTGCCGGTGGCGCCGTGGGAGATCGCGTCGGCTCCGGTTTCGTTGGCGATCTCGACCAGTCGTTTGGCGATCAGCGGCCGGGCGATGGAGGTACCAAGGAGATACTCCCCCTCGTACACGGTATTGGCCCGGAACATGGGGAACACATAGTCACGCACGAATTCCTCGCGCAGATCCTCGATGTAGATCTCCTTCACGCCCAGGGCCTCGGCCTTGGCGCGTGCCGGCTCGACCTCCTCGCCCTGGCCGATATCGGCGGTAAAGGTCACTACCTCGCAGTCGTAGGTCTCCTGCAGCCACTTGAGGATGACGGAGGTGTCCAGGCCGCCTGAATAGGCCAGCACCACCTTGCTGATACGGGATTCGGACATTACGGTTCCCCTGAAAGAATGCCACCTGTGAAAGCGGGCGATTATATCAGGGAATACGAATACGCACCGGTGCGCGTCCATTGCGTGGACGCTGGTAGGCCAGCCCCTGCTCCGCCCCGGTCGACCAGGCCGGTCGAAGTGTGGTCA
>RFHG01000450.1 GCA_003696465.1 Gammaproteobacteria bacterium
GAAGAACTGGCCAAGCCTATTCCTTCCAATAGGAACGAGAATGTAGTAATCTTCAATCCGATAATCGATCCTAACACCAAGAAGAAATATGCAGTATATGTAGTAGTTACTCCTCATAATACTGGCAAGCCTGTAGAGGTGGGTGCACTGCTGTCACCTTTTCGGTACAGGACCAAGGAAGGAAAGATTATTCCTCTCGACTCGTATGAGGTTGCAAAAGACCTTATCGAGGTAGACGGCAAGCCGATATCAAAAGAAGATCATGTGCGATTTCTTGAATCGCTCCTGCCTCTTACTCACTTTTGGAAGTCTGTAATTATTCCTTCTTTAGCTAATGCTACCAAGCAAAATCCTGATACTAAAACTGTTGTTCTCGACAGAATAATTGGTACCAGTTTTGAAATAGAGGGACATAGCCTTAAGCCCGTAATTTACCTTACCACCATAGACAAGACTAAAGAGTCCTATCCAGCAGAACAGCTTTTAGAACGTTTCGGGATGACCCATCCCGAAATCAATGGCGGAGAACCGTTCCTTGTATCTATAAAGAAAAACAAAGAAGGTAATTATATTTATTTTGCTTATCTCAAAGACAACGACGGGGAATACAAGTGGAAAGAGTTAACGGATAATGACAAAGCAGGTAAGTTCAAGAAATACATAACACGGATAAAGAAAGCTTACGAAGAACAACAAAAGCATCCTATTCCGAAATTTAAACCTGGTAACCTTGGCGGTGTTCTTGTCGAGTATGACGGCAATGATTTTATTTTCGGATTAGCATACAAAGACTATGAACACGGTGAAGTAGAGGATAAAGTTATTGCAGACCTTGTCACTATGGGTGTCGATGCCTATAGTGATGAGCGTATTGCTGAGATTGCCAAGACAGACCCTGAATATGCAAAAGTTCTTGCTGATGTAAAAGCTGCGGCTACTACCAAGGGCGAAATTGCATTCAAGAATATTCGATTCTCTACTGTTGTCAATGAAAAAACACCCGAAGGGAGAAAGAAAGCACAAAAGAGTAATTTGTTCATTAACGTTAAGCAGTTCGATAACGAAGACGGAACAAAGAATGTCGTTCTTGACTTTACGCTCACTTCTACTGCTTTCGGAGTAGACGAAAAAACAGGTAAAGAAAACAAGGTATTCATTAACATCAGAACTAAAGGACAAGAAGGTGATAAAGTAGCTATTACCATTAACGGTTCTGCACCCTTTGACCCTGTTCTTGACAAAAAGCTTAAAGGACAAGTATTGTCAAGTGTAGTAAAAAAAGAAGCCCTTGGCCTAAAATCGTTGATTCATATCTTAGACAATTACAACGCTATTCCTGCTAACAAGACCATTAAAGATATTATCATAGAACACTTTGGTCTTGACAGCATATACATTGTTCCTACAAAACGCCCTGCAGAAGACGAGCATTATACCAAGATGCAAGAACGCACTTCTGCTACTTTTAAGGTTCTTACGAAGAGCTCTGATCTTAGTAAAGTGTTGGATGAGGTATCAAAAACAACGACAACAACTGTCAACCCTCAACAGCAACTATCTCCCGAAGCTGTTGCTGCAGAAGCAAGAAGTATTCTTGGTCTTCCTGAAGGAACATATAATAGTAGAGAAGATATTGTCAACGCTTTTATTGCATATGGATTTCCTATTGATCCTTCAAATATAAGTGATGACGACGTCTTGCTTATCACGAAAGGGCAAGTAACAGATACAAAGAATTACACTCTTTTCAAAACGTTAGGAGTAGAAGACAAGCTTGAAGCTTTATTACAAAAAGTTGGTAGTACCGTATCACCTCCTGGAGGCTTTGAAACCGGTGAAGAAAATCCTGAAAGTGGTGAACCGGATAATCTCGGTGAAGATGTTTTTGGCAATGGAGGCAACATGCTTTCTATATTGATTGCCACAAACAGAGGACAGGTTCCTGTTAATACAGCACGACAAGCATTCTTGGAAAACTGGAATGCCGACAGACAGAAGGTAGA
>RFHG01000451.1 GCA_003696465.1 Gammaproteobacteria bacterium
CTGCAACGCCCCCTGAGCGAGTACGAAGCGATCGTGGGAGGGGCCTGGTGATGGAGACACTCGACGAACTGCCCGCCATGCTCACCCGGCTGCGCCTGACCGCGATCCGCGACCGTCTCGACAGCCTGCTCGACGAGGCCGCGCGGCGCGAGCTGAACCTGCGTGAAGCCCTCTACTTCCTGTGCCGCAGCGAGATCGAACGCAAGGACCAGCGGCGTATCGAGATGGGGCTGAAGATCGCCAAGTTCCCCTATGTGCGCACCCTCGAGGGCTTCGACACCCAGGCCCAACCCTCGATCGACCCTGGCCAGCTGCGGGAGCTGGCGACCGGCCGCTGGATCGCCAACGGTGATGCCCTGCTGCTGCTCGGCCCGCCGGGCGTGGGCAAGACCCACCTCGCCGTCGCGCTGGGGCGGGAGGCCATCGTACGAGGCTACTCGGTACTGTTCACCACGGCCGTCGCCCTGATGACCAGCCTCAGCCAGGCCCACGCTGCCGGCCGGCTCGAGGAGCGGCTGACCCATTACAGCAAGCCCAAGTTGCTGATCGTCGATGAACTCGGCTATCTGCCGCTCGATTCCCAGGCCGCCCATCTGTTCTTCCAGCTGGTATCCCGCCGCTACGAACGCGGCAGCCTGCTGATCACGTCGAACCGGGCGGTGAGCGAATGGGGCGAGGTATTCGGTGACGCGGTCGTCGCCACCGCCATCCTCGACCGATTGCTCCACCACAGCCAGGTGCTGACCATCCGGGGCGACAGCTACCGACTCCGCGAAAAGCGCCGCTCCGGGCTGCTCAGACCCTTGGCTGCGCCAGGAGACCAACCGGGGGACAACCCCCAATCCACAACCTTGTCCTAGTGAAACAGGGGGGTCAATTCCGAATGTCGTTAGGGGGTCAATTTCTGGTGTCGCTTGACAGCGCCGTTGCACGGACGCTCAGCTATCTACAACCTATTGGATGCACGAATTCATAGAATAACTGCAACGCCTGAGGCTGAAAGGGAGTCAGTTGCCGCCTAGAATGGGGGTTGTGACACCAAACCCAAACAGGTATGCATATGAGGCACTACAGGCGACTGGCTCAAGAGGAAAGATACCAGATCGCGGCGCTGAAAGGGCTGGGCTATACGCAGCGAGATATTGCCCGGTAAGTCGGTCGTTCTCCAAGCACTATCAGTCGGGAGCTGAGAATTATATGGTAAGAAAAGAAAGTTTAAAAAATAAGGGATTAGCTGCTATTTTGGGAGCAAGTTTAGTATTAGGGGCTTCAGGGGCTTCAAAAG
>RFHG01000068.1 GCA_003696465.1 Gammaproteobacteria bacterium
CCGCGCCCTCGAAAGGGGCGACCAGGCTACCTACATGTCGGAGGTGCGCAAGATGCCCAACACGTTCGAGGAGGCCGTCATGAGCACCGCCTCCGAGGGTGCTTTCTCCAACCTGATGGTGACGCTGGCCGAGCGGCTGGAGCTGCTCAAGGCAGGTGTCTACAAGGAGACGGTGGTGCGCGGGCGCCTGCAGTGGACCGAGGACAAGGACTCGCCCGTCGTCTTCGTGCCGTCGCGTAACGGCCCATGGCAGATGGTCAAGAGCTATGCGTCGCCGGCGGGCGGCGCCTCCGTCACGTTCGTGCCCAACAGGGTGAACGACACCGGCATGCTGGTGCCCGAGAACACAGACCAGTTCGGCATAGGCGTCGACCCCTACTCGAAGCGCCACACCACGGGCAGCATAGGGTCGAAGGGCGGCATAGCCGTCTTCCGCAAGTTCGACCCCGTCAACGTGCTGCATACCGACATGTTCGTGGCCGTATACAAGCACCGCCCCGCCACGCTCACCGCCTTCTATGAGGAGGTGCTCAAGGCGTGCTGGTACTTCGGCTGCCAGTTCCTGCACGAGGACAACGTGAGCGGCATAGAGGAGTACGCACTGTCGCGCGGCTACGCACGCTTCCTGTACCATATACCGGGGCGACGCACCGGCGGCATCACGTCCAACGTCAAGACGAAGCCACGCATGGTGTCGTTCATGGAGGGCTATATACAGGAGTGCATAGAGAAGATATACTTCATGGACCTCATAGAGGAGCTGATGGCCTACGACATGGAGAACTCGCACCCCTACGACCTGGCTGCAGCAGCCATGATAGCGCTCATGATGTGCCATCGCAGCCGCTCCGACGGCATAGGCATGTGGGGCACGTATGACGACATGCGTGACGTGGAGCGCGTGCGTCGTGAGATGCTCGACATCTCTGTGTTCTACCGATAGTTGGGTGCGTCCATTTGCAAAAGAAATGTTATGCGCCTATTTTTGTGCTAACTAAAGTGTTGAGCCTTGGCGCGTACGCAGATAACGAAGGAGGTCTTCCTCGACAAGGTGCGACAGGTCTATAGGGACTGGGGCACCATGGAGCGCCGTATCCCCAACTTTCACCTCATCACCCGCTACGTCCGTGGCGAGCAGTCGACCGACAAGTACCGCAAGCTGCTGAGCGTCGACGAGCACGACGGCAACAGCCGCGCCGCCATCAACTGGCGGCCGGTGTCGGTCATCGACCCCGTGCAGCGTATCGCCGCTGCCCGTATCATGCGCAAGGAGGAGCACATCGTGGCGGTGCCTGTCGACAGCAAGGCCCATGACGAAGAGAACAAGTACTTCGCTCGCATGAAGGCGCGCCTCATGCTGCGCGAGCAGCTGATGGCGCAGGGCGGCGACGTCGACCTGCTGCCGCGCCTCGACGGCGAGCCGGAGACGATAGAGGAGCTGCGCCTCCTCATGGACGGCGGCATGAAGCACCGCCTCGCCAAGGACTACGAGGACGCTGTCGAGGCCGTCATGACGGCCAGCGGCGTCGACGAGCTGCGCGACGAGGC
Organism: Gammaproteobacteria bacterium; assembly: GCA_003696465.1. Taxonomy (GTDB): domain Bacteria; phylum Pseudomonadota; class Gammaproteobacteria; order J044; family J044; genus J044. The sequence goes on from RFHG01000068.1 coordinate 1,549, forward strand.
CATAGCGCAGCTGTTCAACTACGGCTACGCCGCATGGAAGCACTACCTCGACAGCGAGGGGCTGCTGCGCGTGCGCCTGGTGCCGCCGGGCCGCCTCATAGCGCCCTACAGCCTCTACGTCGACTGGCGCGATGCCGACGCCATGGGCGAGGAGATGGACATGACGGTGGCGCAGATACGCGAGCTGTACCCCCAGATGACGGCACAGGAGGAGCGGCAGCTGTACGGTCGCGAGCTGGGGCGGCGTCGCAGGGACAGCGACAAGGTGCGCGTCGTCTACATGGAGGTGCGCGGCAGCGAGCTGCTCAGCATCGAGCGACGCCCTACCAGCTGGGGCGGCGTCGTGACGCGCTACGTGCGTGGCAAGGAGACGTCGCGCACCGTGCGCTCGTTCCAGGTGGATCGCATCTACGGCGGCTACTGGGTCGTCGACACCGACATCTGCTTCGGCTTCGGCGAGGTGCCGGCTACGCCGCGCCAGCTGAGCACGTTCGAGCGGGCCCGCTTCACCTACGTGGCGCGGGCCGTCACCATGGTGGACGGCACGCCCAAGGGCCTCGCCGTCGACGCCATACCGTACGTCGACGCCTTCCACGTGGCTTGGTACAAGATGCAGCAGGCCATAGCCACCATGCGTCCCAACGCCCTGTTCATAGCCGTCGAGTCGCTCGTGGGCGTGCCGCTGCGCGACAAGGACAGGCCGGTGACGGCGTCCGACCTGCTCAACCTGTTCGCAGAGAAGAACGTGCTGGTGGGTCGCATGCGCGATGAGGCGGGCCGCGCCACCAGCGGCCCCCCTGTGGTGCCCATCAACATGGGCGATGCGCGCATCTTCCAGCAGCTGCGCATGGAGATGATAGACGCCTACGACCAGGTGCGCCGCCTCTACGGCCTCAACGCCCTCACCGACGCCTCCACACCCAACCCCGACACGCTCACGACCATAGCCAAGCTGGCCGACCAGGGCACGTCCAACGCCCTCCACTTCGTAGAACGTACCGACAGGCGCCTCATGAGCGCCCTGTACCAGGGCGTGGCCGACCGTATCGCCGTCACCATGCGTGGCGGCCATCGCCGCATGCAGGCCTTCCTCGAACGCGTCATAGGGCGCGGCAGCGTCCTCATGATCAAGAACAGCGAGCCGTTCTACCTGTACGACGTGGGCATCACCATCATCGATGCGCCCGACATAGAGGAGCGGCAGGGGCTGGAGGAGGCCATGCAGCAGGCCGTGCGCGAGGGCAGCCTCACGCCGGCCGACATCATCATGGTGCGCAGCATACGCGACCCGTCGCAGGCGGCAGAGATGCTGGCCATGCGGGTGGCACGCAACAGGCGCATGGCCGAGGAGCAGTCGATGCGCATGCAGCAGATGAACGCCATGGTGCAGCAGCAGTCGGCACAGCAGGCGCACGAGATGAAGATGACAGAGATGAAGGCCGAGGCCGACCTCAAGATATACGTATGGCAGAACACGAGGGGCCTGGAGCTGCAGGCCAAGACGGCCGTCGAAGGCGGCAAGCTACAGCTCGAAGCGGCCAAGACAGCCATAGAAACGGCTCAGCAAGATGGGCAAGCGACATCACCGGTTCAATAACAACAACAACACATCATGGAACTCGACATCAATATCAAGGACGATGGCGGCGCGCCTGCTCAGCAGGATGGCACGCTGGGCGACGCACTGGTATCGGCCGTCAAGGCGGCGGCGCCGCCGTCGCAGGGACCGTTAGTGACGGACCAGCAGCAGCAGGACCAGCCGCCGGCAGACCAGCCCGACGCCGACGGCGGCGACGTCAACGTCGACATCGGCAACCAGCAGCCGGCCGCCCCTGCACAGGACCAGCCACAGGCGGGCCAGCAGGCCGCCGACGACCAGCAGCAGCCCCAGCCACCGCAGCAGGATCAGCAGCCGGCGCTGCCTCCGCTGCTGCAGCGCCTGCAGGAGGACGAGGAGCTGCGCCTGCTGGTGGGCGCCTACGTGGCCGAGGGCGACCCTGCCGCAGCACACGTGGTGCGCATGGCACAGAAGGTGGATGAGATGGACGCCCTGAGCGTCATCCGCCAGGCCGTGGCCATCGAGCACCCCGACGCCGACAGCGACGTGCTGGACGCCATGGTGCAGGTGCGCCTGCGCAACGAGGGCGTGAGCGATGAGATGGACGAGCAGATGCAGCAGCGCATGCTGCAGGTCATCGCCCGCCAGTATCGCGACAAGATCAAGCAGCGCGCCGCCGTGCTGCAACAGAAGATAGAGGAGACGATGGGGCAGATGCTCGAAGGGGCCGCGGCGCCCGCACAGCAGCAGGCCGTGCCTGAGGAGGTGCAACAGATCGTTGCGCGCGTCAAGGCCCATATCGAGGGTAGCCCCGTCACCTCGCTGCTGCGTGAGCACAAGGCAGTCACGCTGCGCGTCAACGGCAAGGAGGTGCGTCTTCCCGTGGAGGACGCCGACGAGGTCGTTCGCGCGCCGCTGGAGGGCTTCGTGCCGCTGCTGCAGCACGCCGTAGACGAGCAGGGCATGCCGGACATGACCAAGCTGGCGCTAGCCATGAGCCTGCTGCGCGACCCGGCCCGCTTCATCAAGCACCTCGTAGGCGTAGGTCGTACCCTGACGCTGGAGGAGCTGGCCGCCGACAAGGGCGACGGGCCACGGGCGCAGGAGCCGCAAGGGACGCCGGCAAAGGCCCAGGACGACATACAGTCGCTCGTCGAGGCTATCAACAGGGCCCGTCGAGGGTGACGGCCCTATCCTATTGTTAACGACAAACATCAGTAACGATGGCAACAATCAGTAAGTCTATCATCAGCGCCGTCCAGTTCCTGGACGAGCCCAGCGTCTATGAGGCGCTCATCGGCGTGCGCGCTGACGAGCGGTCGGTGGCGGAGTTCTTCCGCATGATCGGCCGGTCGGAGCCGTGCATGCAGACGCAGAACCACTTCTTCGTGGACACGCCCCTGTTCAAGGCCTCCACGGTGTCTGCCTTCACCGACAACTCGGGCACGGCCATGACCGACGTCACGCTGACGCTCGACAGCGCCAGCCACGGCATCATCGAGGGTGACCTCGTCATGATCAACTCGACCGACGTGGCCTATGTGCGTGCCGTCACCGGCGCCGACGTGCAGGTCATCGCCATCCCCGACGGCACCGGCACGCAGAACGCCCTGACAGTGGCCAACGGCGACACGGTGGTGGTCCTCAGCCATGCCGCCGGCGAGGGTAGCAACGGCGCCACGGCCCGCTACACCATCCCGAAGCGGTACGAGTACAACGTGCAGATCTTCAAGGCACGCCGCAAGATCACCGACATCCAGAACGCCAGCCCCATCGAGTTCGAGTGGAACGGCCAGAACTACGTGTTCTACCAGCAGGAGCGTGAGGGCATCACCGAGCTGATGTACAAGATCAGCGCCGGCGTCCTCTACAACCCTGCCACGCCCAACCACTTCATGGCCACCACGCCGGGACTCACCGACGCCGACGGTAACCCCGTCAACGTGACGCGCGGCCTGTACGACTGGGTGGTCAATGGCGGTGGTATCAACCTGGGCAACAACCTGACGCTCGACTTGGCCCAGTTCACGACCATCAGCCGCGAGCTGGACAACGCAGGCGCTGGCACGCAGTACACGTTCCTGGGTGGTTTCGACGCCATGGTGGCTATCGACAACACCATCAAGGCGCTGAACGGCACCGTCCTGCCGAACGCCCGCTTCAGCGTCGACGGCCGCACCGTCGACCTCGACCTGGAGGCCTTCAGCCTGTATGGCCGCTACTGGGTCAAGAAGAAGCTCAACCTGCTGACGCTGTCGGGCGCCCTCGGCGAGACCAACAAGTCGAAGGACTTCTTCCTGATCCCGCTGGATGACGCAGCCATCAACGGCGGCGGCGGCCGCGTGCCGCGCGTCTCGCTGTGCCACTTCCCGATCCGCGTACAGGGCGGCGTCAACCGCTTCTGGTCGCAGGATCAGTCCATCATGATGGCCATGACGGGTATGCTGGCACCGGACGGCGCCACCAACGACAGCGCCACCATCACGGTAGACTACACGTCGTACCAGGGGCTGCGCGTCGCCGGCGTGGAGCACATCGCCTGGGGCGCAGTAGCATGATACAGGGCATCATCAGGTTTTTTTTGTGATCGTCATGTGTGGGGGGCCGCGTGCCCCCCGCCTTTAAAAAAAAATGAAGAGCAATGATCGTCATACATGACAAGGAGCCGTCCAAGCAGATGCTGCCCCTCGCACTGGGCGCAGGGGACATGGCTATCGTCACCCTCATCAACGTGCGCAACGGCAAGGAGCCGCCCTTCGTCTACATGCTCAAGGGCGAAGACCGTGTCTATGACGCATGGCAGGACGACTTCATCCACGTGCGCCTCGTCAAGAGCCGCTTCGATGACACGCCCATCAGCATGGTGCCTATACGGCAGGGGCGCCTCGTCCTCAACGGCCATAACCCCGACCACCGCGAGCTGTTCAAGTACATCATGATGCTCGACATCAACGAGAGCAAGCTGGGCCGCAACAAGAGCGTCCGCCCCGTCCTCTACATCGAGCGCCTCATCGTAGACAACGAGCACGTGGAGATGACGCCGGACGGCCGCCTCGTAAGGAAAGGGGCCGACATGATCTCGCACAAGAAGCGGGCTACGCCGCATAACCTCGAAAAGGGACGCGAGGACAGCAAGCTGGACCGCCTCACCGTCGACGGCGAGGTATACAACGAGGACGTGCGCACCATGAGCGAGGAGGAGGCCAAGAAGCTGCTGTACAAGGTGATCGACGCCCTCAACGAGGAGCAGCTGCTCGACGCCGAGTACAA
>RFHG01000452.1 GCA_003696465.1 Gammaproteobacteria bacterium
CGCCCCAGAGCAGATCCAGGGCCTTGCGTGCCTGCAGGCGCAGGGCATGCAGGCGGCCCAGCCGGCCCGGGGCGATCAGGGCATGGCCCAGCATCAGGCCGGCCGCACCCGAGAGCACGATGGCATTGAGCTCGAAGGCGCTGTGTCCGACGACGAAGGGCCAGAAGGTCTGGCCAAAGCCGATGGCCTGCAGGTGGCCGGCCACCGCGCCGATAAAAAAGGCATTGAACAGCAGGGTGAAGAGGGTGCCGACACCAAACAGCAGGCCGGTGGCAAAGGTCCGGAACCCGATGCCGGTGTTGTTGCGGATGTAGTAGCCGAACATGGCCAAGTCGGTATCGGCCGCGCGGGTGGGCCCGCGGCCGACGGTCTCGCGGTGGGCGGGGTCATACATCGCTTCCACCTCGCGCGCCGTCTCGCTGTCGAGCACACTGAAGGCCAGTTCCGGCTGCCACTGGATGAGCAGAATCATGCCGAGCAGCGGCAGATAGAAACAGAGGGCGGCCACGGCCACGAAACGCCAGTGCCTGCGTACGGCGCGGGCAAAGCCGCCCAGCAGGTAGTCGCGAATCCGGGGCCACGGATGGTGGCGGCTGCGGTAGAACTGCTGGTGGGCGCGGCGCACCAGCGCCTCGAGCCGGGTGATGAGGGCCAGGCCATAACGGCGCTCGCGGGCCAGTGCCAGGTCGTGGGTGACGGCCCGGTACAGGGGCGGAAATTCCTCCGCCTCGGCGCCTTTCGGAGCTTCCTCGAGCAGTGCTTCAAGGCGCTCCCAGGCATGCTGTCGGCTGTCGATGAAGCGCTGCTGGTTCATCCCTTGCCTGACCCCGCAACCCATGCCGCCCATCCGAGCAGCGCCGCTTCCGGTTCGGCCTGTTCACCCGTCAGCGGGGCGACTGTCTGTGCCAGTTCCCGGACCCGCTCGGGCGAGATCTGCCCTCGCCGGGCGGCGAAGTCGAGCAGCAGTTGCTGTTCCTCGCTCGATAGCTCCACAGGCGGCCGGACCGGTCTGGCCTCGATGCGGGCAAGCGGCGGGCGGCTGTCGGAGACATGGGTCACGACCGTGCCCGCGGCCAGATCGCCAAGCCGGCGCAGGTCGCGCGACAGCAGCATGCTGGCCAGGCCAAAGGCATACAGAAAGGGCAGAAAGTCCACCACCAGCAGCAGGTTGCGAATCATCGAGGTGCTCCAGCGCATGGGCGTGCCGTCGTCGTGCAGCACGCGCAGACCGAGGCTGCGCTTGCCCGGGGTCTGGCCATCGCGCAGTACCTCGAATACGACCGGATAGAACCACTCGACCAGGAACAGGAAGATGAAGAACGGCCCCAGCATCCCCGAAGCCCCGAACAGCATGCCGAACAGGCTGGCGGCCACGGCATAGAGGATGCCCCGCAGCAGCAGATCCAGTGCCCACGCCAGCGCCCGCGGAACCGGCCCCGCCACCGAGAGACGCAGCACGATCCCTTCCGGTGTCTCGATATCGCGGGTGTTGTCCAGGGCCGCCATGGCTCAGGCATCCTTCCCCGGCGCCTGCGCACCGGGGCAGTCGGTCTGGGTCACGGGGAGATCGGCCTGGTCGAGGCGCACGGCGGTCAGACGGCTACCCCATACGCAGCCGGTGTCGAGGGCAACGATGTCGTCACTACGCCGCAGGCCCAGGGTGGACCAGTGGCCGAACACCACGCGGGTGCCGCGCCAGGCCGCAGACGGCACTTCGAACCAGGGCATCAGGCCGGGGGGCTGGGTTCCGGGTGCGAGCTTGTGGTCGAGGTCGAGGCGGCCGTCTGCGGTGCAGTAGCGGATGCGGGTCAGGGCATTGATGATGAAGCGCAGCCGGGGCCAGCCGTCGAGCCGTTCTTCCCAGTGATCGGGGCGATTGCCGTACATGTGGCGGAACAGCAGGTCATGGCCGCTGCCGTGCAGCACCTGCTCCACCTCCCGGGCCAGTTGCAGTGCCCGGGTCACCTCCCACTGTGGCGGCAGCCCGGCGTGCACCAGCAGGCCCAGCCCCGGCTCGTGGTGGGCCAGCGGGCGCTGGCGCAGCCAGTCCAGCAGTTCGGCTGCATCCGGGGCATCGAGCACGGCCTGCAGGGTGTCCTTGCGGCGCAGCTTCTGGGTGCCGGCGGCCACCGCCAGCAGGTGCAGGTCGTGATTGCCGAGCACGCAGGTGGCGGCGTTGCCGAGCGCGCGCACGGTGCGCAGGCAGCCGAGCGAATCCGGCCCGCGGTTGACCAGATCGCCCGTCAGCCACAGGCGGTCCCGGTGCGGGTCGAATCGAAGCAGATCCAGCAGGCGCAGGAAATCCTCGTGACATCCCTGCAGGTCCCCGATGGCGTATACGGGCATGATGCGTGTCTCGTTTCCCTGAGCGGTCTATTCTCGGCCAGGGGAAATTTTTTTCCAAGCGCATGGAACCTTTTTGTGCAAACCGTCGTGTAGGGGAGGCATGGCCACGATCATTCCCTGGAAAAGACGCGCCCGCGTAAGCGACGAGGACTTCGAGCGCATGCTGCGCCCGCACCTGCAGGCCATGTACCGTCTGGCCTGGCGCCTGCTGCGCAATCGCGCGGATGCCGAGGATCTGGTGCAGGAGGTCGTCATGCGGCTCTGTGATCGCCGCGACGAGCTGGTTGCGGTGGAGTCACTGCGCCCCTGGCTGATGCGGGTGCTCTACAACCGCTTTGTCGATGAACAGCGGCGTCGAGGTCGACAGGTGCCGCTGTTCGAAGGCCAGCCTGACGAGGAGGTGCTGGATCAGGTGGCGGACGAGGGGCCGGACCCCCAGGCCCTGCTGCAGCGCATGCAGGATACCGAGGCCCTGCAGGCCGCGCTCGACGCCCTGCCCGAGATCCATCGTCAGGTACTCATCCTGCACGATGTTGAAGGCTATACCCTGAAGGAAGTCGCCGGCATCACCGATGCACCGGTGGGCACCCTCAAGTCACGCCTCAACCGTGCCCGCTCCGCCCTGAAGCAGAAACTGTCCGAGACGATGGAACCTTTTGCCTTCGCCCGGCGTGTTGGCAAGTGAGAGGTGACGAAATGACCGACTGCAAGACCATCCAGCAACGCTTCGACGACTACCGGGCCCACGCCCTGGCGGACGGGGAAGCAAACGCGCTCGAGGCCCATGTGCAGGCGTGCCCCGCATGCCGCGAGGCGCTTGAGGCCCATCGGGCCTGGTCCGGCGCCCTGGCAGGACTGCCGTTCGAGCCGCCGTCGGCCGACTTCGAGGACCGGGTGATGCGCGCGGCGCTCGACAGGAAGAAGACGCGGCAGCATCGGCGGGCCTTCCTGGCCGGTTTCGGCACCGCCCTGGCGGCCAGTCTGGCACTGGCCGCAGTGTTGCTCGCCTGGTGGCAGCCGCAGGGAGGTGAGGCCCTGCGCGTGGTCGAGGTGCAGGTCGCGCCCCAGACCCCGGTGCGGCTGGTGATTCGGGTCGATCGCCCGGTGCAGCAGGCCTCGCTGGTGCTGGAGCTGCCGGAAGGCGTGGAACTGGCCGGCCACGAGGGCCAGCAACGCCTTGAATGGCAGGCCCCGCTGGCTGCCGGCAACAACATCCTGTCGCTGCCGGTACGCATGAAGGGCAGCGCCACGGGCGAGCTGGTGGCCCGAGTACGCATCGACGGGCGCGAGCGGGCCATCCGGGTACGCCTGCGCCCGGCCCTGCGCGGTGCAGGCACGGCCAGCCCGACGGGTTGGGTGTGAGCCGTTGGTCATTGAAACCGTTTTTTCCGAAACATCCAGTCTCACGCGAGGAGTATGACCATGATGAAGAAGACACTGATTGCCGTTTCCATTGCCACCGTGCTGGGACTGCCCGCACTGGCGGCCGCAGCACCAGCTGCCACTGCACCGGCTGCCACTGCACCGGCTGCCACTGCGCCGGCTGCCACTGCACCGGCCGATGTCACCATCGGTGTGGTCGTGAATGCCACGGAGGTACCGGGTGTTGAAGTACCGTTGCCCGGCGGAAGCGGAGCAACGCCAGGGGCTGCGCATAACGAGGAGCATGAGCATGAAATGGAGCAGGAACATGAGATGGAACAGGACAACGAGATGGAACAGGAGCAGGAACGGATGGACGGTCCGGCCGGCTCGGGAGGTGACCGCGAGGACGATCGTCCGGGCATGAATGACTGACGGCGGGTGCGTCTCCCGGGCGCGGGCCATGCTCAGGCATGGCCCGCGCTTCGTCGTTTCTGTTTCTCGCAATCCGTAATCGGGGGGGAGTGATGCGAAAATTCATCAAGACTGCATGGGTGGCAGTCGGACTCACTGTACTGGGATCGGCCCAGGCCGGTGTTTTCGAGGAGGGCGTCCGGGCCTTCCGGTCCGGGGACTACGATGCGGCGATCCATGCCTTTGAGGGGGCCCTCGCCCAGGGGCAGAAGGATGCCCGTATCTGGTACAACCTGGGCAGCAGCTATTACCGGGCCGGGCGTCATGAAAAGGCGGCCGAGGCCTTTGCCCGGGTCCCGGAGGATTCGCCGCTGTGGCCGGCCGCGCGCTACAACCTGGGCCTGATTGCCCGCAAGACGGGGGACGAGCGGCTGGCAAAGAAGCACTTTCGCGAGGCACTGGCCGCCGCCGGGGATTCGGGTATTGCGCGCCTTGCCCGGGAGCGACTGGCAGAGCTGAAGCAGGCAGAGCGCCCCGTCTGGCGGGCCTATGTCCAGGCCGGCATCGGTCACGACGACAATGTCAATTTCGCGCCGCTGGGCATCGCCTCCAAGCGGGCCGACCAGTTCCTCGATTTGTACGGATCCGGGGCCTGGGACTTTGCCGGCAACCGTGATCGTGGCTGGACGGCGAATGCATTTTTCAGTTACACCGATTACTTCAAGGATCGCGCCTTCGATTACAACGATGTCTCGCTGGGGGCGGAATATCACTGGCGCAGCGGTCCGTGGCGCAGCCGCCTGAAGGCCGACCTGCTGAAGTCCAATTACGGCGGTTCGGCCTATCAGACCATGACCAGCGCCCGCGCCCTGTTCGACTATCGCCTGCCTTCGCACCAGAAGCTCAGGGCCGACCTGCGCTATGACGACATCCGCAGCGACAATGCCCTTTACGATTATCTCGAGGGCAGTCGGCAGCGGCTCGGACTAACCTGGTATGGCGGGAGCAGGGGAGGATACTGGAACGTCGGTTATCGGCTGGAGCTGAACGATCGCCGGGATCTGGGGACCACGGCCAGCTACTCACCCACACGCCACGAGTTGCGCGGGCGCTATCTGCGCTACCTGTCGGGCGGATGGGAGGCCGGCGCCTACGGCTCCCTGCGTCACAGTGACTATCCTTCCGCGGATATCGGGGACCGCGTGGACGATCGCCTGCGCCTGACCCTGGATCTGCGCCTGCGCCTGCAGAAACGTACCCGGCTCAAGTTCGCCTACGAGTATACCGACAACCGCTCCACGGTGGACAATGTGACCGTGGGTACACGAACCTACGGCTACAGCTATACGCGCAACCGGTTGCTGCTCTCGCTCGATCACCGGTTCTGACCGCGCTCTGGCCGGCGGGATACCCGACGTGTCCTGCCGGCCGATTGGGTGTACCATCATCGATTCGGGAATATCCGCCCGATTGCGTTGTCTTCGTGCCGCAAACGGACGTAGGGCGTCGATGCGGGTTGATTTTGCAGGCCGCGGCCACATTGCACGGGTCAGGTCACCAACGGAGCGCGCCACATGGCGAACGAGAACAAGCAGCACTTCATGGGGCTGGGCAAGAAGGAGCCCGAGCTGGAGCTGAACAAGCCACATGAGAAACAGCCGTTCTGGCAGTCGCCCCAGTTCAACTTCTGGCTCTATCTGTTCATGATCCTGAGCCTGGTCTACCTGTTCCAGATGGAACGGGAACAGGCCCGTATCGAGATTCCCTACAGCGAATTCCTGCAGAAGGTCGAGCAAAAGCAGGTCAAGGATGTGGTCATCACCAACAAGGTGATCATCGGCGAGCTCAAGGAGGACGATCCGCGCACCGGCAAGCCCAAACGCTTCATCACCGTGCCACTGGATGACCTGGATCTGGCAAAGGAGCTGGAGCAGAAGGGGGTCAAGTTCACGGTACGCAAGGGCGACAACTGGCTGGCCAATCTGCTGTTCAACTGGATCATTCCCTTCACCCTCATCTTTGCCATCTGGGTGTGGTTCTCGCGCCGCATGATGGGCGGGCGCGACTTTCTCAGCCTGGGGGCCAACAAGATCCGTATTCATGCCGACACCGGGCCGAAGGTCACCTTCGACGACGTGGCCGGCGTGGACGAGGCCAAGGAAGAGCTGAAAGAGGTCATCGACTTCCTCAAGGATCCGGAGCGCATCACCTCGCTGGGCGGGCGCATGCCCAAGGGCGTGCTCCTGGTCGGGCCGCCCGGTACCGGCAAGACCCTCCTGGCCAAGGCAGTGGCCGGCGAGGCGGGGGTGCCGTTCTTCTACATTTCCGGCTCCGAGTTCGTCGAGATGTTCGTCGGCGTGGGCGCGGCCCGGGTGCGTGACCTGTTCCAGCAGGCACGCGAGAAGGCACCCTGCATCATCTTCATCGACGAGCTGGATGCCATCGGCCGCGCGCGCGGGGCCGGTCCCGGTTTCGGGGGGCACGACGAGCGCGAACAGACCCTCAACCAGCTGCTGGTGGAGATGGACGGCTTCGACCCCAGCTCCGGCGTGGTGGTAATGGCCGCCACCAACCGCCCCGAGATCCTCGACAAGGCGCTGCTGCGTGCCGGCCGCTTTGACCGTCAGATCGTGGTCGACCGGCCTGACCTGGAGGCGCGCGAGGCAATCCTGCGCATCCATGCCCGACGCCTCAAGCTCGCCGACGATGTCGATCTGCGGGTGGTGGCCCAGCGTACCCCCGGCATGGTGGGCGCGGACCTGGCCAATGTGTGCAACGAGGCGGCGATCCGTGCCGTGCGCAAGGGACACACGGCGGTGACGATGGAGGACTTCGAGGAGGCCATCGACCGCATCATTGCCGGGCCGGAGAAGAAGCATCAGACCCTGGACGATGACGAGAAGTGGCGTGTGGCGGTGCACGAGGCTGGCCATACCATGGTGGCCAAGACGGTGCCGCATGCCGATCCTGTGCACAAGGTCTCCATCATCCCGCGTGGCATCGGTGCCCTGGGTTATACCCTGCAGTTGCCGGTGGAGGACAAGTACCTCTCCACCTACGAGGAGATGCGCGACCAGATCGCCATCCTCATGGGTGGGCGCGTGGCCGAGGAGCTGGAGTTCGGTGATGTCTCGAGCGGCGCCTCCAACGACATCGAGCGCGCGACCGAGATTGCCCGCAACATGGTCACCCGGCTGGGCATGAGCGAAAAGCTGGGCCCGGTGACCTGGGGCCGGTTCCAGGAGTCACGCTTCCTTGCCGGGCAGGAGTACGAGGAGCGCAACTACAGCGAGCGCACCGCCGAGGTCATCGACGAGGAGGTGCACAAGCTGCTGGACGAGGGCCATCGCCGTGCCCGCGAAATCCTCGAACGGCGCCGTGCCGCCCATGCCGAGCTGGCCCGTGTACTCAACCGGGAGGAGAACATCGACGGCGAACGGGTGGACGAGATCATCCGTCAGGTCGAGGGCGAGCAGGGTGCAACCACAGATGAGGAGAAAAAGTCATGAAGCGCAGGCTTTCATTGCTGGCCCTGATGGCGGGGCTGTTCCTGAACGGGCTGGCTGCAGCCGGTGTCCCACCGGCGGTCCAGGCGGTCGATCCCTGGATTCGCGAGGCCCCTCCGGGCATGCCCATGCTGGGGGGCTTCGTGACTCTGAAGAACGACTCTGACCGCCCCGTTGCCCTGGTCGGGGCCGAGAGTCCTGCTTTCGGGAGCATCGAGCTGCATCGCTCGATCGTGAAAGACGGCATGGCTCGCATGGTGCCGCAGGAGCGCATCGTTGTCCCGCCCAGGGGCGAGGTGCGCCTCGAACCCGGCAGCTACCACCTGATGCTGATGCAGCCGGCCCGGCCCCTGGCTGCAGGTGACAAGGTGCAGATCCAGCTGCGGTTCGATGACGGCAGCATGCTGGGCATTGATTTCCCCGTCCGCCGTGATGCCGATGGTGCGGCCATGTCCAGGCATCATCATCACTGATCGTGCAGTCTTGCGCGGCCCGGCGCCCGGGCCGCGTATAATGGCGGCATGAGCGAAAACAGACAAAACCTGATTCGCGTCGATGTCGAGACGCAATATGTAGAGCAGGAGTCCGATCCGGATTCCGATCGCTATGTGTTCAGCTATACCATCACTATCCGCAACGAGGGCGACACCCCGGCGCGGCTGCTGAGCCGGCACTGGATCATCACCGATGCCAACGGCAAGGTGCAGGAGGTGCGCGGCCCCGGCGTGGTGGGTGAGCACCCCCACCTCAAGCCGGGCGAGGGCTTCCGTTACACCAGTGGTACCCTGCTGGAGACCCCGCTGGGCACCATGCAGGGCAGCTACCAGATGGTGACCGACGACGGCGAGCACTTCGATGCCGAGATCCCGCCCTTCCGACTCAGCGTGCCTAACCTGCTGCACTGAACATGAGCCTGCGCCACGCCTATACCCTCTGGGCTCCCATCTACGATCGCCTGGTCAAGCCGGCCTTCGACGATCCGCGCCCGCGCAGCCTGGCACGCCTGCAGGCCGGCGAGGGCGAACGCGTACTGCTCCCGGGCATCGGCACCGGGCTCGACATCCCCCATCTGCCGCCGGGGCCGAGCTATGTCGGTGTCGATCTCACCCCGGCCATGCTCGAGCGCGCACGCCAGCGCGCCTGTGAACACGACTGCGACATCGAACTGTACGAGGGAGATGTGCGCAGCCTGCCCTTCGAGGACGAGAGCTTCGATCACGCCGTCATGCATCTGATCCTGGCCGTGGTGCCGGAGCCCGAGCGTGCCCTGGCCGAGGTCGAGCGGGTGTTGCGCCCGGGCGGGCAGGTGCTGGTGTTCGACAAGTTCCTGCGGCCGGGTCAGCGGGCGCCCCTGCGTCGGCTGATCAATCCACTCGTCTCGCGTCTGGCCACGCGTACCAACCTCGTGTTCGAGGATCTGCTGCCCCATGCCCCCGGGCTGGTAGTGGAGCAGGATGAACCGGCTGCCGCCGGGGGCTGGTTTCGCTTCATCACCCTGCGCAAGCAGGATGCGCAGGACGGTGCTCCCGGGACAAATACCGCGGGTGTCCCGGACTGATTCCCGGACGTATGGCGGGACGGGGGCGCCTCAGCAATCCAGCGGCTCGGGGTGGGCCATCAGATACTCGAAGACCCGGGCGGCTGGTGCATAGCCCTGTGCCTGGGCACGAAAGATCCATTCCAGTGCCTCGTTGCTGTCCTGGGTGACGCCCTCGCCGTCCAGCAGCATCAGACCGTACTGCAGTTGTGCCCGGGGAATGCCGGCCTGGGCAGCAAGCAGGTAATACTCTGCGGCAGTGGCCGGGTCACGCGCCACGCCGGCGCCGTGAAGGTAATGATCGGCCAGGATCAGCCAGGCCTGAGGATGCCCCTCGTCCGCACAGGAAACCAGTGCGGGCAGGCGTGACTCCGGGGGCTGCGACATCAGGCCCGGATCAAGGTGGCAGGCCGGGGCACGGAGCGGCAGGGTCAGGAAAAGACCGGCCAGCAGCAAGGGCATTCGGGGTCGTGTCGGCATGGTGGATGCCCCCGGCAGGATACTCACACCGAGTGTAGCAGTCCGGGGCATTGAAATCGGCCAGGCCTGGCCCCATCACTGCATCAAACACGAACAACAGGAAAACCCGACATGCATTTTCACGCCCGCTTCAAGAACATCCCCGAAGAGAGTCATGCCCGTATCGAACAGCTGGTGCGGATGGGGTTCGAAAAACACGTGGCCCCGCGGCTCAGGGACTTCCGCGACGACCTGGCGCGCCTGTATGCCAGCATCGAGCGCAATCGCCATCATGAAAACCTCTACCGCGTGAAACTGCGGCTCGAGCTGCCGCGCAAGGTTCTGGTGGCCCGGGAGGACGAATACGGCCTCGAGCCGGCCATCGATGCAGCACTCGAGGAGCTGCTCAGGCAGGTCGATCGCCACATCCACCGCCTGCGTCAGGATGACCAGTGGCGTCGCAAGGGCCGCCGCCGGGAACTGCGCCGCCTCAAGGAACACCTGGGTGGCCTGCCTGGCGAGGAGCGGGTCGACTTCATCCGCGAGTTCACCCGCTATGCGCCCCGTCTGGAGCGCGTGATCCGGCGCGAACTGGGCTATCTGCGCGCCGAGGGCCATCTCGGTCCCGATTGGCCCACGGTGCAGGACGTGCTCGACGAGACCCTGGTGCGGGCCCAGCACAACCTGCCGGATCGCCCGGCCGGGATGGATGCCTGGCACTGGCTGCTGTCGCGCATGATGCAGGTGCTCGAGGAAGAAATGCGCCGCTGGCAGGAAGCGCGTGGCAGCCTGTCGATGGAGCGCGCCCCGCGCGAGGATGCCATGGACGAGGCCGAGGACATGGTCGAGGAAGAGATCATGGAGTTCTACCAGCCCGATGCCGCCCTGCACATCGAGGACATGGTGCCAGACGAGGAGACGGCCGATCCGGAAGCACTGCTGGAGCATCGCGAGCGGGCCCATCTGCTGTTCCGCCTGCTGGCCCATCTCCCGGTGGCATGGCGCCGTGCCGTCGAGCTGGTACAGATCGAGGGTCTGAGTCCAGCCGAGGTGGCGGCCCTGATGGGCGTCAGCGAGGCTGATGTGCTGGAGTGGCTGAAGACGGCCGACCTGTTCCTGCGCGCCAAGCTGGCCGATGCCGGATTCGATCTGCCGGAGCCGGACAGCGGCGAGCCGGCCATCCAGGGCCTGCTGATGCAGGCGCCGCCGCGCGAGGAGGGCGAAGACGAGGCCGAATTGCGCGCCGAGCTGGAGTCGCTGGCAGAATGAGTCGGCCCTGGGGTCAGGCCTTCCGCCTGCGCTATCACTGGCAGGAGCTGGTGCCCGATCCGGTGGCAGGGGGCACGGGATGGATCCTGTACGATGCCGCCCGCGCCGCCTATCGCCTGCACAACGACTTCCACGACGGACGGCAGCTCGATTACCTGCTCGACGAGCGGCAGGGACGGGCCTGGGTCTCCGAACTGCGCGCGGGCGGGCGTCACTGCAGCGTGCATGACACCGACCGCAGGGTCGAGCTGAACCGGCACCCCGAGGCCGGACGCCTTCTGGGCGAGGGCCAGCTCGACGACAC